>CBIHPU010000587.1:0-2720 GCA_966211935.1 uncultured bacterium
GATGTGGGTGCAACGTACGATTATAAAAAATTCCGCTTCGCTGCTGTAGGTCGTGATCTTACAGGAACATTTAATGCATGGTCATATAATCTCAGTCCGGAAATGATCTCAACTTTCCAGATTACAGGAAATGAAATTCCTTCCAGTAATGTAGAAGTAACTATGCCGAGATTAATTTTAGGCGCCGCGTACACAACTTATTTCTGGAAAGAAAAGATCAGTTTAACCGGAGAAATCGACTTTGTAAATACTTTTGATGGAAAAAGAAATGTTTTACTGAAAAGTAAAGCTGTGAGCATGGATCCAAATATAGGATTGGAAGTTGGTTACCTGAGAATGGTTTATATCCGGGCGGGATTGAACAACATTCAGAGAATAACAGATATTTCCGGAGAAGAGATTACAACCATACAGCCAAACTTTGGAATTGGCATCAAATACAAAGTATTTTCGCTTGACTACGCTTTAACTGATTTCAGCAGCAGTACGGTTTCAACATACAGTAATATTTTTTCTGTAAAGATTGAGATCAACCGAAAGCTGAGAGCGCACGGTCAACCGAGTATCTAAAATGAAGCATTTATATTGCACATTAATTTTTCTTTCTTTTTACGCGGGTGCATTCAGCCAGAATTACACTTACGGCAACGAGTGGATCAATTATAACCAGCAATATTACAAGATCAAATTATACAAGGAAGGAATTTACAAAATTGATTACAACGCGCTCAATAACGCCGGCGTTCCACTCAGCACAATAGATCCAAGAAACTTCCAGATCTTCATAAAAGGCACAGAGCAGTTTATTCATGTTGAAGGCGAACAGGACAGTGTTTTCAATACCGGCGATTACATAGAATTTTACGGAACAGCAAATGATTGCTCGTTCGATTCATCCATGTATGTTGGAACCAATTTCCTTCCAAATCCATGGTATAGTGTTGTACAGGATACACTCTCCGCATTTCTAACCTGGAACTCATCGGTGAACAACAAACATTATACAGTTGAGGCGGACACATTGTTTTCTTCATATGCTGCGTCTCCCTGGTTTTATAATTATTCTGTTGTAAAATATAAATCGAATTACAGCAGCGGCGCATACAACAATATCGGCGCATATGATCCGCGCTACACACCCTGCGAAGCCTGGGTTGGTCCGGCTTTATATGCTGCTAACAGCGCCACAATTTCAGTTCCAACACCTGCAGCAAATGTTTCTGGTCCAACAGCGCGCCTTAAAGCAGTGTACCTCAATCTTTCCTCAGAGGTGCAGTTGTACGGAAACGCTTTAGGTGATCATCACCTGCTAACCGAATGGAAAAATGGTTCGGGAACTTATACTGCTATAACGGATACAATTACCTGGGGATTCAAAGCGTTCAAAGATGAAGTGCAGATTGCTCCTTCGCAATTGGGCAGCGCAACTGATTTCAGGATCACAAGTATTGCAGAACCTGTGTATACAGCAAATCAAACCCTAAGTTCACCGGTTTATGCTTCCGTATGGTATCCTCAGAATTACGATCTTCAGAATAAATACACTTATTTTTTAAATATTCCTGATGAAACTTCGCAGAGTAAATGTCTTGCTTCGTTTACGAATTTTCAAGCAGGCGCGGGCATTAAAGCTTTCGATCTTACAAACGGAAAACTGGTTTATCCCTCTATGAGCGGAAGCAATGGTAATTTTTTGTTGCCCAACGGAGGAGGAATAAAAAAAGTTTTTCTAACAAGAAATGACAGCGACATCGTTGTAACGCAATTGCAAAAGGTAAATGGCACAGGCAACTTCGTTAATTATATGGCACAGGCCGCAGACAGTGTTTTTGTAATTATTACACATCAGAAATTACAGGCAGCAGCAAATCAGTATAAGTCCTATAAGGAAACACCTCAGGCGGGTGATTATAATGTTGTGCTTGCTGACGTTCAGGATCTTTATGATCAATTTGCGTATGGAATACAACAGCATCCCAAATCTATCCGTAATTTTATTAAGTTCCTTGTTGACAGTTATCCTTCAAAGCCATCCTATTTATTTCTGCTTGGTAAATCAATTTCAACCAACTATACGTTTACAAGCACAACTGATTATAATGACAACCTTGTTCCGTCTTGGGGAACACCGCCGTCTGACAACCTGATAACTGCAGGTTTAAACGGCACTTACCTCGAACCGCTTGTTCCGGTTGGCCGTATCTCCGCAACAAATCCGCAGGCTGTTCTTGATTATCTCGAAAAGCTGCAAATGCACGATACGCTGACATTGGCGTTATGGCAAAAAAATGTTATTCATTTCGTAGGTGGAAATATTTTGTCTGAAGTGGCATACTTTAACGGAATCATGAATCAATATAAAAATATTATTGAGGATACTTTATTTGGAGGAAATGTGATCACTTTTGTAAAGAACACTTCTGCACCCGTTCAAACACAGATACCGGATTCAATTATCGACCTTGTGAATGCAGGCGCAAGCCTTCTTACATTCTACGGTCATGGTTCAAACCAGAGTTTTGATTTCGATATTAACGATCCTACAGTTTTTGATAATTATGGAAAATATCCCATCCTGCTTTCCAACTCCTGTTATTCCGGCAACATTCACCTTAATGATACAGTGAGTTTAAGTGAGCGCTATGTGCTTACACCGGATAAGGGAACACTGGGATTTATTGCGAGTGTTTCATTGGGTGTTGCACACGTTTTAAAAATCT
>CBIHPU010000588.1:0-2714 GCA_966211935.1 uncultured bacterium
CCGCTATTGATCCAGGCCCATCCTCCTGCAGAAAGCGCAGGTGTTAATTGCGTCCATGTTGCGGCACCTGGTGTACCGCTTGCATAATTAGTCGACACATAAACCTGGATAGCGGCGCCGGTATAGTTGCACGCATTTTCAAAAGTAAAAACCGGATTAGTTGTTCCACTTAAATCCATTGCCGGAGAAATGAGCCAAGTTTCACAGGCTGTGTTTACTCCACCCGAATAATTTGTGCATTGTCCGTAGTACGACCCAAAGTTTGATCCCATTGTATTGGCAGTCCAATTCACCGCGCCTGTTACATTTTGTATTGTCCATCCACCTGATGTTGCGCTACCATCTTCGAAATCTTTGTAGAGAATAGGCAGAACAGAACCGGCGCAACGTGGAGCAGGCATATTTACATCATTCACACTGCGGATGTAAAGCTGCATGGTACCATTATATTCTCCTACAATAGCAATAAGTGAACCCTTACCTGTGGGCGTAACATTTCCGGCAAAATTTGCATAGCCACTGTTGCGGATAATAATGGTGTTGCCGCTGCAATCTTCTATGGTCCTGTTCATGTTTTGCTGATTAAGAGCATCCGCGTAAGTGGTGCCTGCATCAGTTACTATGAATTCAACACTGTCAATTTTTACAAGATGTGATTGAAGAGAAGAATTGATCTGCGAAATAGTTACAGTTTGCGGAACAACAACTTTTCCTGTTGCCTGTTTAATGATATTGTTATCCGCACTTACAGAATCGATCTGGATCATTCCATTATATTTCCCCAAAACACAACCTTTCAGATACAAACGGACACTGTCACCCTGATAAACTCCACCTGAAGTCAGCAGGCGAAGATTTATTGCGCCTGTCGCATCCTGCATGTAAATATTCTTGTAAAGGTTGCCGGATGTTTCATCCGCCGTAATCACTCCGTAAACAGAAAAATCCTGGGTGAATTTTACATTTACACCCTGAAACATATTGCGCAGGCTGTCAATTGTAATTACCATTCCAACCGGAACAGTTTTCTCCGGAGGAGAATCATATTCCTTTTTACACGAGGTCTGCGAAAGTGCGACAACAGCAGTCAGAAGTAATAAAATCTTTTTCATATCCGTTTTTTTTAAAAAGTGTAAGCAAGCATTGTAAAATAATTGAACCCCATCATGTAAATATATTTGGGCGGCCACTTCGAAATTGTTGAGGGACTATAACGCAATTGTTCCATTCCTCCACCAGCGAATCCCTGGTTATTCAATGCATTGCTGATATTAATGTTCCAGTTGATAAATCCTTTTTTAAGAGTAAATGATTTTCCGCCATAAAGATCAAGCATAAAACCATCTTTCAGTTTTTGCTGATCCAATATCTCTCTCCACTGCGGATCCGTTGTAACATAATTTGCTACTGCTTCTTCCGTCCTGCGATCAGGATTTGCTTCAACATAAATGTTTCCAAAATACGAAGCATTAAATCCCGCGAACCATCTTTTCTTTCCGTTCCATTTAAAACCAAGGCTTCCTGCAGTTTGCGGCATGTTACCGATCTTGTAATTCTTCATGTAAACAGTTCTTCCTTCAGCAAGCATCTCGGCAGAATTATCGCGGGTGATGTAAGCTTTGGGACGATTGTTCCATAAGAATTCGCCGTGTCCGAACGCTGCAGTAATTACCGCCGACGCGCCGATCTTGTATTCCGCTCCCAGTTCAACACCCATGTGCAATTCGTTCATTCCGGTTATGATGTAATTAATGTTGGTCCTGAAATCATCGTGATAAAACCTGCGTGTCCATAACTGATTTTTAATTTCAGAATAATAACCGGTAGCCCTGATCTTTAAATTCGCCATTCGCAAAATGTAGCTTAGGTCAGCCGACATTACTTCTTCATTACCCACTCCCTTTACAACATCGTTTCTTGTTCTTGGTGAAATAAAAACATTCCGGCTTTCGGGAGCGCGGGTTATATAAGCTGCATTTAAAGAAAAATAATGTCTTCCGGTCAACTTATAAATCGTTCCCGCTTTTATTCCGTAATTGAAAAAATTCAGATGATCGGATTCGCCCGCAGATGATTCAGGAAATTTTCCATTACGTACATTTCCTTTTCTCCACATCGTGGTATTTGAAACTGTCAACGCTCCATAAAAATCAAATTTCTTCCAGGAATATTCCGCCTGTCCCCATGCTTCAACTTTATTCACGTTCAATGTATAATCAAAACCAAAACGATCTCCTTTTTTTATCAATTGATTCGGAGTATCAAGATTATTCTGTTCTGTTGTTAGATTGTTAGCTGTCTGAAGCGCGAATTGATCATAGTCGAGCCAGAATTCTCCTCCAAGCAAATCTTCGAGTAATTTATAATTAAAACTTTTGTAAATGCCGGCATTTATTCCGCCCGAAATGAAAATATCTTTTATTCTTGTTGTGTAAACAGAATTCAACCCAACCTGGCTGATATCAGTTCTTACTTCCTCTACAATATATTTCGAGCGAAGTCCTTCATAAGATTTTCCTGCTTCTCCGTTTACATTATTAACCATAAATAAATTCTTTCCGTTTGCGAAATACAACTGATCCCAATTGATCTGCCTTGTATTTACATCGTTCTGCCAGAGATATAATTGTTGACTGTACTGGGATGCCAGAGAAGGATCCGCGGCATAGTAACTTGGAAGGTATTTATAATAATCAGGTCGCGGATCTTTTGCG
>CBIHPU010000589.1:0-2698 GCA_966211935.1 uncultured bacterium
TTCCCGTTCCATCAAATGGCCTTCCGTCCATGTGCTCTCCATATCCGTCACGATTATAACGATACCACAATGGTCCCTGCTGCGAATCCATTTTAAGCGTGGCATCAATAACTTTTATTGTATTCAATATTCTGGGATCATCTGCGGAACGTAAACCGAAACGAACAAGCGCCAACGCGTCCGGACTCACCATTTCGGCTGCAGGACAGCGATTTTCACCCTCGGGACGATTGGAAATAGTAAGCATCTCCGTTTTATTTTCTTCAAACGATGATCTGGAATTTATGCGTACATAATATCCTTCCACGCCAACAAATTTTCCGAGATCAGAACCGCTTACATAGGTCCAGCGTTCTATTCCATCGTTCCATGCATCCGCGGTTTCGCGAAAAAACTTTCCGATCTCCGGCTCATGAAATTTATCAGCGTATTCTGCAGCAATCAACAATGCGGCAATTTCAATAGCGAGTGTATAAGTTGAATAACCTGCATTCTCTTCCCATCTGTCCTGTTCGGTTTCCGGTCCGTATTTTACAAGGTAACAGGCGGCCTTTTTTATCATTGGCCAGAATTGCTTCAGCTCTTCATCTGTCAAATTCAATTCACGATGTACAAGATCAACAAGCAGAATAGGAGAAGCAGTCTGATCCATTTGAATTCCTATCCAGTAAGGCGCTCCATCCAGCCACATATTCTGCGGCCAATGTCCGTCAATCTCCTGTGTTACCATAAGGTAATTCAAAACCCTGCGCGCATCCGCATAAGCTTTGGCTGCAAGTAATCCACCTGCGGTTTGTACAAGATCGCGTGGCCACACAAGATGATATCCTCCCAGTCCATCATCACCGCGATTAAATCCCCATGGAATTGATAAACTTGCGATCAATCCACCCGGATGTCTTTTTGATTCATGAACTTTCAGCATTGCTGCGCTGATGCTGAAGTGCTTTGGTGTGGTTTCTTTATTCGTATTATCAACAACAAAAAGTTTGCGGTGCCATCTCTGCCATTCGTGCACAAATTGTGATTTTGCACTTTCAAAATTTTCAAGTATGCTGGCACGGGCCCTCATGCCGGCTTCTTCCGGATTTCTTCCGAAACCAAGCGCGATAACAAATCGCCTTCCGTTAATTGCTTCAAGATCTATCTCTCCAGTAAGAGCAACGTTGCCATTCTCCGCGCGTTCAAATTCCCATTCCATTTGCTTGTGGCGAAATAGATCCTGCCATCCATCTGAACTGCCAACAAAACCTGCTGAACCTTTTTTCCATGGAACGGAACACGCGATTGCAAGCGAGAGGTCGGATCGCTGCGCAAATAGCATTGGGAAGCCTTTGTAATTTCCAACCCATGCAGTATTGCCTGTTCCATGATTGCCAAGATGCGGCGCGAGAAGTATGTGTAATTTTAAATCATTTCTTTTTTTTCTTAAAGGAAAAAACTGAATTCGTTGAAGCAAGGTATCCCGACGGGGATCTGAAATAATTTCTTTTTCTATACGATAAAAATTTTGCAGGCAATTGTTGGTTACCTGGTAACCGGGCACACCCTTTCCTAATGTGCGTATGTTGTGTGAAGTATGGCGTTTTTCTTCAGAAAAGAATTCTTTACCGTCCGTTACAATAAAACCGAGATCCCGTGTGCATGCCTGATCCACTTGAGGATAATAGATTTCATTCAGTATACCATGGCTGATTGAATACCACACTTTACTGGCCGGGTTAAGGGCCGTCCCTACAGCGCTTTTCGCGCTGGATGTCCATCGTGCTTCAATTCCTGGCCATCCAAATGCAAATTTCTCAGTTCTAAACATCGGCTATCAATTTATATTTCCAGTGAAAAGGAAAGGAAAATCCGGTCTTTCCAAAGGAATCCATCAGGTTTTACTCTTTCCTTAAAAAATCATTCCACAACAATAAAAATGCGGCTTTTCAGGCTCTTGAGGTAACACTTCCCCAAAAACTTTTATTTCTTTTTGTGCTCCTTTTTAGTAACAGCTTGTTGAATCTGCGGACCGGTAAAGTCATCAAAATAAAAAACTTCGTATGTATTTGAATCAGGATTAAAAAGAAGTAGTATCTGATCCACTTCAGTTGATGAAACCATGCTACCCTGGGGAATGTGCGAAAAAACAAATTCGATTTCTTCCCACTCACCGCGCTTAGATGTATTAGCACGATACTGGCTGTGAATTGACGCGGGATATTCTTTACCTGACTTATTTCCCAATTGAAGTTCGATGGCGGTGCCTACAGGTGCGTTCGTAAATACTTTCATTTTGAATTTCGGGGGCGTTCCAATATAAGTTGCGTAGGGTGCAACATCAGATAATCTTCCGTTCAGATTAATCTTGATGTTATCATACCTTTTTTCTTTATGCCGAGTGTACTTTCCACATTGTGCAGAAGTGTTAATCCCCTTTCTTGAAATATTTTTTGCTGATGTTTCAAGCCTGCCGCCAGATTTGATATCGTAGGTGACTGCGCGGCTACCTTCAAAATTGTCATAAACCTGTGTCTGCTCTGTTTGTACCGACATGAAAAAAGAATGCATGGCAAAAATGGAACAAACAATAACACCTTTCATTATATCAGACAACCGCGACTTAACACGAAAAAAAATATCTTGCGCTTTCATGTTTTCTGCGACTATTAATTTGATAACACAAAGCTAGGGACCCCGGGGAAGCAGTGGGAAT
>CBIHPU010000590.1:0-2692 GCA_966211935.1 uncultured bacterium
TACAAAACCAAGAATAAGGTTGGATGTTATCTTAACCGTGTACAGTAAAATTACAGCGGCAAATATGATGTGGAACTGCAGGATTGGCGGCCATTCCATTGTTACTACAGGATAATGATAGTTGTACTGAAAAATAAAAAACGAGAAAGAAACAAGGTAGATAAAACTAAGTATGACCGATGGACGGCGGGTAACACGATAATCTTCCCGGGCAACCTGCCGCGCGGCTTTCAAACTGAAAAAGGCTCTGAAAAGAGCATTCATTTTTCTGGCGTAAGTAACATACAGGTAGACCAGCAAAACAAAAGGCAAAATGAGTATCATCACGGGCCACACCGGAACGTCTTGTTCGTGTACGATCTCTTCTGTATGGGTCTTTTGCAGAGCGTGATTTTCAAAAACATGAGGATAGGCCGGCTGAATTAAAGCCAGCGAATCACTATCATTTTTTGAAATTGGTATTGGCTGCGGCATCTGCTGTTCAAGGTCTCCGGCATACTAAAAACGGCAATTTTTTTCAGCTCATCCGTCAATGCCTGCTGTTCTTCTACAAATTAAATACCCGGGAAATATTGAAGCCGAATTTGAATCCACCTTTTAGCCACTGATCGCGGGTGTTTGGGATCAAATTATTTTCCAGTATTCCTGTTGCGTTTGTAAATGTTATATGGAAAACGTGACCTCCCGTTTCAATTTCCACACCAAGCGCGAGTGGATTTTCAAATGGGGTTGCGTCATTATTTTGCCTGAATTTACTGAACAGATAGTAAAAATCACCAATGATGGCAATGCGTTTGGTGATCTTTATTCTTCCGCCGAAGCCCAATGCAAATATGCCGTTCGTTTCTTTTGTGCTGTCGTTGCTGAAGTTTATATTTTCAACTACAAGGTTGCGGTGGTGATAAGAAGGAAGAAGTTGTAAGGAAATAAAATCGTTGAACTTACGCGCAATGATCAGCTGTGAAAAATAGTTGACGCGGTGAAGAAAATTTCCTCTGTCAGGATAGATGTATGGTCCCTGGTACAGAATTGATTCTTCCTGCGGGGTTACGCCAACATCTCCATAAAGACAAATGGAAACCGGAATCCCGTTGTTCTTCGTCTGCTCCAAAAATCTCCATTTTACTGAACCGTCTATCAGCTCATTTAATTTGCTTCGGCCAATACCAAGCTGAAGTTTATCGGTAATCCCGAAATCGAAAGAAAAGCGAATATCAGCAGATTCATCAAAGCCCCACAGTTCATGAAAGCCGCCGCCTGAAGAAGTGCCCATATTTGAAAAACGGTGTGTAATGCGAAAATCCATTGTTTTCTTTTTTACCGTCTCAATGGTTTGCGTATTGATGATCTTTGTTGTTTTGAACGTTGCGTATACCGGTCCTTTGTTAACGTCAGGCATTGTTGTGTCCTGGACCAGAGCCAACAGATCTTCTTCCTGCGCAAGTGAAGTCACTGTAAAGCCGGCTACAAAAATAAAAGTGATGATTAGGGATAAATGTCTTGCCATAGTAAAGCTAATGTACAAAAATAAAGAATCTACGAATTACGAATATTAGACGAATTTACGAATTACGAATCTTTGATCGGTACTTCGTGTATTACGGCCGTCGAAATGCACGACAAACGGTTTCGCGCGGAGCTAGCCGTATTTTAAATTACTTTTTTTGTCCGCGATCTTTTCGCACTCCGCGTGAACCTTTTTTTCTCGCGACTATCCAACGCCGCGACGAAGTGAATATCAGTTCAGAAATCATCTGCCTAAAACTACTAACTACGATCGATCCTGAATGAACATCAGGATTGCCAGACTGCTGTTCCGAAGCCAGTCACGACAATGAGCAGGAGGTTTTAGAATCTGTGCAAATCTGCGTCATCTGTGGCTGAGGCAATGAACCGAAGATCCTGACTAAACAACGTGAACTTCAGGATTACGAATCTAAAGATCCGAAGCCAGTCACGACAATGGGCACGTGGATTATAATCTGTGTAAATCTGCGCGATCTGTGGCAAAAATCTATTAATTGAGGACTGGCTGATCAAAGTGAATGACCCGGTCAATAAGGAGGTCAGAACTAAGAATCTACGCAAATCAAAATCTGTGGCTTAAAAATTCCATGGCACTCAGTGGGGAGTTAGCCCAGTGTCTTCGCGGCAAAATTCACGAATAACGGATCAATACAAATTACTACGACATATGAATCAGCTTACTGTTTTTTTCTTTGATATTTTTCAGCGTCTTCCAGCAATATATCCGGAGCGTTCTGAATGAGTTTTCCCGGAGACACCTCCAGGTAAGCTGCAATTTTAAGCAGCGTTACGAGGGTAATGTTTTTTCCCTGTTCAATTCTGTGCATGTTGGATTTATCCAAACCAACATCTTCTCCGAGAGCCTCCAGCGTAAGCCCTTTCTTTTGCCTGTAGGTACGTATGTTATTCCCGACCTGCTCCAGAAAAATGTCTATCGTATCCCTTCGGGTCTTGCCTTTCATAACACAAAATTCGGCCACCGCACACTGTTAAAGTTGTGCTATAACACAACGAATAAAAATTAAGTTGTATATTAGCACAACCAGTTAGTTGTTTTAAATGGCACGCGAATTAACCAAAACCAGGTCAGTTAAAGTTTTTGTGCGAAAGAAGAAGTGCAGGAAAATAGTTTCAGTAAGGTTAACCAATTTTATGCTTGAGGAGT
>CBIHPU010000591.1:0-2681 GCA_966211935.1 uncultured bacterium
GTCTTCCGTTTCAAGTTCCAGAAGGTTTTTACCGTTGAAGATCACTTCACCTTCGGTCACTTCATAATCTTCTCGTCCTGCCAATACAGCAGATAATGTACTTTTTCCGGAACCGTTTGGTCCCATAATGGCGTGCACCTCGCCGGCTTTAATTTCAAGATTGATTCCTTTCAGGATCTCTTTCCCTGCGATGCTCGCATGTAAATTTTTTATTGTCAACATAAATTAAACTTTCTAAACTTTCAACTTTCCAAACCTTCAACTTTCACAACTTTCTAAACTATCCCACCGAACCTTCCAGCGAAACCGCCAGCAACTTTTGCGCTTCCACCGCGAACTCCATTGGTAATTTGTTCAGCACTTCTTTGCAATATCCGTTTACAATTAATCCGATCGCTTTTTCCGTATCAATTCCTCTTTGTTTGCAATAGAATAACTGATCTTCCCCGATTTTTGATGTTGTTGCTTCGTGTTCAACTATTCCTGTTTTATCTTTTATTTCTATATAAGGAAAAGTGTGAGCTCCGCATTTATCTCCCATCAGTAAACTATCGCACTGAGAAAAATTTCTTGCATTGCTTGCGCCTTTCGATATGCGGACCAAGCCGCGATAACTGTTATTGCTGAACCCCGCAGAAATTCCTTTGGAAATTATGGTTGATCGTGTATTTTTTCCAATGTGGATCATTTTTGTTCCAGTATCCGCCTGCTGATAATTGTTTGTTACCGCTACCGAATAAAATTCGCCGACAGAATTATCTCCTTTCAGAATTACGCTTGGATATTTCCAGGTGATCGCGGAACCTGTTTCAACCTGGGTCCAGGAAATTTTAGAATTTTCTTCCAGGCAAATTCCTCTCTTGGTAACAAAGTTGAAAATACCTCCCACACCTTCTTTATTTCCGGGATACCAGTTCTGCACAGTAGAATATTTCACTTCCGAATTTTTGTGCGCGATGATCTCAACAACTGCAGCGTGCAACTGGTTTTCATCCCGGCGCGGAGCGGTACATCCTTCCAGGTAACTTACATATCCACCTTCATCTGCAACGATGAGCGTGCGTTCAAATTGGCCCGTTCCTCCGGAGTTGATGCGGAAATAAGTTGAAAGTTCCATTGGACAACGAACGCCTTTTGGTATATAGCAGAAAGAGCCGTCTGAAAATACCGCGGCGTTAAGTGCTGCGTAATAATTGTCCGTGTGCGGAACAACCATTCCCATATATTTTTTTACAAGGTCCGGATGTTCCTGAACTGCTTCGCTGAACGAGCAAAAAATAATTCCTTTTTCAGCAAGCGTTTCGCGGAAAGTTGTTTTTACGGAAACAGAATCAAATACCGCGTCAACCGCAATATTCGATTCAACACCCGATAATCTTTTTTGTTCTTCGAGAGAGATTCCTAGTTTTTCGAATGTTTTTAAAAGTTCCGGATCCACTTCATCCAGACTTTTAATCTGTGGTTTTTTCTTCGGAGCAGAATAATAAGAGATGTCCTGGAAGTCGATAACAGGATATTGAAAATAAGCCCAGTTATCCGGCACCGGCATTTCTTTCCAGGCCCGATATGCCCTGAGACGAAATTCTGTCATCCACTCAGGCTCGTTTTTCTTTTTTGAAAGCGCGCGAACCACATCTTCATTCAATCCTTTCGGAAATGTTTCGGTTTCAATATCGGTTACAAATCCCCACTCGTAATCTTTATTGATATGTTCATTTAAAATTTCGTTTCCCATTCCGTTCGAAGTTCGATGTTTGAAGTTTGAGGTTAACATCGAACCTCAAACCTCAAACAATATTTATACACTAAATGATTCTCCACACCCACACGTTCTTGATGCGTTGGGGTTTACAAACACAAATCCTTTCCCGTTTAATCCACCGGAATAATCCAGTTGCGTACCTACCAGGTAAAGAAAACTTTTTCTGTCTACCACAACCTTAATTCCTTTGTCCTCAAAAACCTGATCTCCTTCTTTCATTACATTATCGAAAACGAGATTGTACATCAGGCCGGAACATCCCCCACCTTCAACACCAACACGTATAAAGGTGTTCTCAGGTTTGTTCTCTTCCTTTATCAGCTTTAACGCGTGCTCTTTTGCTGGCTCTGATACTGTTATCATTTTATATTGATTTTCAGATGATTATTTCTTTGTTCTTATTTAGATTTAATCTAAATTCTCCACAAAAATACCATAAAAAGGGTAGAATCACAAGTTTAGGCTGTAAAGTAAATGGCTCTCTACCCGGTAGTTACAATGTATATAACTGGCTGTTTCTCAGGTAATAAACCAGGGCCGTTTTTTTGCCATTAACCAGGTGTCAAGTTCCAATTTAACGCTCAGATATTTTAAGGTAAATTCGTCCGGCTCTCTATTTTAATTTCTTTTTTATGATGAAAAAATACTTTTCTGTCGCGCTTTTTTTGTTCTGCTTGATAAATATGAAAGCGCAGGTTCCAGGCGAGTGGGTTTGGATTAGTGGAAGCAACTCTGCAAACAGCTTCGGTGTGTATGGACTTCCGGGTGAACTTGATTCTAATTTTTATCCCCCTGCAGTATTTGAAGGTGCGGAGTGGACAGATAACAATTACAACTTCTGGATCTTTGGAGGTGTAGGTCCGGGAGGACTTAGCAATGCATTGTTTTTATATGAGCCTGCAACTAAAAAATGGGGGTT
>CBIHPU010000592.1:0-2675 GCA_966211935.1 uncultured bacterium
AACATGGATGGAAAATCAGAATCTTGACGCGGGCTATTACGACAGATATAATTTTATTTGCGCTGTTCCTTACTTTGTAAACAAGGAAGATTCCTGCGTTGCTACATTATGGAAAAAATACAGAAATGTTTTCTTTTCAGATCCTGATGAGATTTTCTTTCAGGCATTTGATATGAGCTATTTTGCTTTGAATATGTTGAAAAAAGAAGGGCCTGATTTCTGGATGAAACTTGAAGAGACAAAATCGAAAGGATGTGTAATTGATTTTAATTTCTACTCACCCGACGAATACACAGGCGCTGAGAACCGAACTTCAAAAATTCTGAAAGTAATAGACAATAAACTTGTAAAAGTTAATTAATGAGAACGGTTGATGAGTTAGCCGGCTGGTTAAAAGAATTGCAGGATAAGATTTGCAATGGACTTTCAGAATTAGATGGAAAAGAAAATTTCAAGGAGGACAACTGGACAAGAGAAGAGGGTGGAGGAGGTCGGTCAAGGATACTTGAGAACGGAAAATTATTTGAAAAAGGCGGCGTAAATTTTTCACATGTTTACGGGAAGACACCTTCCTTTCTTCAATCAGAAAACAAACATTCTATTTCGGTCGGGGCGGATTCAAATTTCTCTGTTACCGGATTATCAATCGTAATTCATCCACAAAATCCCTGGGTTCCTATCATTCACATGAACATCCGTTATTTTGAGCTGGATAATGGCACATATTGGTTTGGTGGTGGTATTGATCTGACTCCACATTTTTACGATAAAAAACAATACGATCAGTTTCATGGAGCAATAAAAAAAATGTGCGAAAAGTTCCATCCGGATTTTTATAAAGACTTTTCCAGATGGGCCGATGAGTATTTTTATTTGCCTCACAGAAAAGAAACGCGTGGAATTGGAGGCATTTTCTTCGATCGTATAAAAGCTGATGATAAAATATCGAAAGCAACTATTCTTGAATTCTGGAAAGCAACCGGTGAATTATTTCTTCCACTTTATACTGAACTTGTGCGTACGAAGATGAATCTTTCATTTACTGATCAGGATAAAAAGTGGCAGCATATCCGTCGCGGCAGGTATGTTGAGTTCAATTTACTCTACGACAGGGGAACAAGATTTGGCCTGGAAACAGGCGGTAGAACAGAGTCAATTCTAATGAGTCTTCCCCAACATGCTTCCTGGTTTTACAATTATAAACCGCTGCCGGGTAGCGAGGAGGAAAAAACTATCGCATTTCTCTCACGTTCGCTAAAGAACTGATCCTCAAATAATCCCCCACGTATTACCCACTTTAACAGACAAGTGTTTTCCCCTCATTTATTTCTGTTTGTTAAAATCCCTTAAAGTATATCTTGACTTACAGTTTTTTCGATTGTATTTTAGGTAAAAATACCTATCTCCCAAAACCAAACATCATGAGAATCCTACGCCTTTCTACCCAGTTATTGGTTCTCTCGTTTTTTTTCTTCATCATTCCTTTTAAATTTTCAGCTCAGGTCAACCATGATCACGGTCATGAGCATAAACAAGGAATAAAAGATGAAAAGCTGGCATCATACATCAAAGCACTTCCTAAAGACGGAGATTCTCTAAAGGGATTCGATGTGAAGTGGGTGATGGAGCGTGCAGCAAAGAAAGGTGTATCAAAGCTTGAGTTGCCGAGATATATCGAACTGAAAAAGAAGAAATTCCTTGAATTGAAATACGGAATAAAGGAGCAGGATTCTTTCAACGCAAAAATACCGGGAAGCACTCCTGTTGTAAATGCAGCGTGTACTAATATGGATTTTGAAACCGGAAATACCTCCGGATGGACATTAACCAGCGGCCAGAACAGTAACTCGCAAACAATGGCAGGTTGCTGCGGAACTCCTGGTGGCCAGGCAACTATTATGTCGGGCGCAGGCACTGACGGTTGCGGGGGATTTCCTGTATTAGCACCGGGCGGAGGTACATTCTCATGTATGTTGGGTGATGGAGCAACAATCAATGCCGGAGAAGTAAACAGAATGGTGCAAACATTCCAGGTTGCAACCACTAATCAAATCCTGACCGTAAATTATGCTGCAGTGTTGCAGGACGGAGGTCACACGGCCTCTGAACAACCTTATTTTAATATGCAGGTTTTGGATGGTAACGGAAATTTGCTGCCTTGTGGAAATTATAACGTTGTTGCCGGCTCCGGAGGAGTCAGCGGTTGGCAGAATTCCGGCGCCTGCGCAAGCACGTCTTTCTTACCATGGCAAACAGTTTCTTTTGATCTTTCATCAATTCCGGTAGGTGGAAACGTAACTGTACAATTTACTGTTTCTGATTGCGCACAGTGGGGACACTTTGGTTACTGTTATATTGATTGTTTTTGCGGCGTTACATCAATTCAAAGTAGTAATCCATGCTCAAATGGAAACCAGCAGTTGTGCGCTCCTGCAGGAATGGCTTCTTACAACTGGGTCGGCCCACCGGGTTCAGGTATCACCAATGTAACCACACAATGTATTACCGTAAATACCCAGGGAACCTATTCGTGTTCTACTACACAGGCTGGTGGTTGCAACATCCCCGTGATGACCTATTCGCTGGGAACTTCACCTACACCAATTGCAGGTTTTACTTATAATCAAACAACATGTTCGCAGACCGTGAATTTTATAGATAACACAAATCTTAAC
>CBIHPU010000593.1:0-2671 GCA_966211935.1 uncultured bacterium
GTAAAAGAAAAGCGATCTGCAACAATTCCCGGCGCTGCTTTCGGAAAATTTAAATACATGCTGATGGGCCCGACAATCATCAACAATAAAAATAAAATCACACTGTTTTTTCTGTATTTCGATACTGCAACTGTTATTAATGAGAGTGAAACAATTCCTGTATAAAAAAAACGCTGCGAAAAAGGTTCGTGAATGTCAATAGTTTTGTAGCCGTAGTACGCTGACATTTTAAACGGAAAGAATATTTTTTCAATATAAAATCCAAACGAAACAGGGATAGCTGCCAATCTGTGTTTTAAATCTTTAAAATCCGCCAGAGGATTTTCATGAAAGGACATCTGCCTCAGGATTTTATCTTCTTCACCACTCAATAAGAATTTCCTTGTTTTTAAGAACACCAGATAAAGTATAACGAAAGAAATAAATATGAACGCGGATTGTTTTATAGCGCTCCTGTCGTTCAGAAAAACAAGGGCGGGAATAATTCCGCAAAAAGTAATAGCGTCCAGTTTGGATAACAAACCAGCCATCAGCAAAATTAATCCCACTGCAAAAAGATGAATTTTTCTGCTACTGCTGAAGCGGAGAATCATAATAGCGGCGGAAAAAGAAAAAACGGAACATAGCAATATATCGGCGTTTTTTATGCTGCACACAACTTCTGTATGAAGAGGATGTATAAGAAAAATCAATACACAAAAAAAAGCGAATGCTTTACCGGGAATAAATTTCAGAAGCGTAAGTAATCTAAAAAAAAGTACAGCGGAAAAAAAGTACAGGAGAATATTTACAAAATGCGCGGGCGCGGGCCTTAGTCCAAACCATTGGTATTCCAGCGCGAACAACAGTTTCGCAAGGGGACGATATTCGTAATTGGTATGATAATAAGTTATGTACCTGGAGGAAAAAATATCTCCAGCAGCTCCAACTCCTTGCTGAACACTCGCGTCATTCAGGATATAATCGTCATCCAGAGAATAACCATTTGTTAGGCTCTTGAAATAAACAGCTATACAGATTATAAAAAAAACAAGGAAAAGCCACCCGTCTCCGGTCCGTTCAATTCGGTTAAAGCTATTTCTTAAAAGCTGCATGGTTCTTTGTAAAAATAGAAATTAATTTCAGGCCTTTTCATTGTATGATTTGTTTGCAGAAGGTTGAAAACAAAATTATTTTTACCGGCATAAATCCCTACTTTTGCGCATGCAGGAAAGTATCTTAATTCTTGATTTTGGTTCGCAGTACACGCAGCTGATCGCCCGCCGTGTAAGAGAGCTGAATGTTTATTGCGAAATTCATCCGTACAATCATTTTCCACCACCAAATAGTTCGGTTAAAGGCGTAATTCTTTCCGGAAGTCCACATTCTGTCCGCGAGAAAGACGCGCCGCAGCCGGATCTCGCAACTATTAAAGGCAAACTACCGCTGCTTGGCGTATGTTACGGCGCTCAGTTACTCGCTCATTTTTATGGCGGTGAAGTCGCGAAATCTGATCACCGCGAATACGGCAGGGCAAACCTGAATTTCGTCGACAACAAAAATCCTTTATTCAAAAATATTTCATTGGGAAGCCAGGTTTGGATGAGTCACTCGGACACTATCATCCGAATACCAGATCATTATGAAATAACCGCTTCAACATCCGATGTTAAAGCTGCCGGCTATCATATCAAAGGTGAAGAAACATTTGGAATTCAGTTTCATCCGGAAGTGTATCACTCAACCGAAGGGCTTTCTTTACTGAAGAATTTTGTTTACGGTATTTGCGGATGTAAAGGCAGCTGGACGCCTGATTCGTTCATTGAAACAACTGTTTCTGAATTGAAACAACAATTGGGAAATGATAAAGTGGTTTTGGGTTTATCAGGCGGAGTTGACAGCAGTGTAGCGGCGATGCTGTTGCATAAGGCGATAGGAAAAAATCTGTATTGCATTTTCGTTGACAACGGCTTGCTTCGCAAGAATGAATTTGAAAACGTATTGCATTCCTATCAGCATATGGGTTTGAATGTGAAAGGCGTAAATGCGTCAAAACGTTTTTATTCAGAACTGAAAAATATTTCTGATCCTGAAAAGAAAAGAAAAGTAATCGGAAAAGTTTTTATTGACGTTTTTGATGAAGAGGCGCACATGATCCAGGATGTAAAATGGCTTGCCCAGGGAACAATATATCCTGATGTAATTGAGAGCGTATCAGTAAAGGGTCCGAGTGCGACAATTAAATCACATCACAACGTTGGCGGACTTCCGGATTATATGAAACTGAAAGTGGTTGAGCCATTGAAATCATTATTCAAAGATGAAGTTCGTAAAGTTGGCAAGTCGCTGGATATTGATGATACTATTTTAGGCAGGCATCCTTTTCCAGGTCCGGGGCTTGCAATCCGGATTCTGGGTGATGTGACCGAAGAGAAAGTAAGGATACTTCAGGAAGTAGATTCAATTTTTATTGATGGTTTGAAAAAAAGTGACCTTTATAAAGATGTCTGGCAGGCAGGAGCGATTTTTTTAACGGTGCAATCTGTTGGGGTGATGGGGGATGAGCGCACTTATGAAAATGTGGTGGCATTACGCGCCGTTAGCTACACAGATGGAATGACCGCCGATTGGTGTCATTTGCCTTACGAATTTCTTGCCCGCACCTCTAACGGAATTATAAATAAGGTTAAAG
>CBIHPU010000594.1:0-2661 GCA_966211935.1 uncultured bacterium
GATGCAGAGCTGCATGAGTACGGAGAACAACTGATGGCTGGAAAAAAGGGAAGTGTTGTTGCCATTGAACCTTCAACCGGCGAGATCCTCGCTATGGTTTCTTCTCCTTCTTACGATCCTAATTTATTTGTGGGACGTGAGCGTTCAAAGAACTATCCGGTTCTGATGCGTGACACAGTAAATGTTCCATTGTTCAACCGCGCGCTGATGGCGTCATATCCTCCAGGTTCAATTTTCAAACTCATAGACGCGCTCGTGGGTCAGCAGGAAAAAGTTCTCGGCACCGGCACCTATTATCCTTGTCATGGTGGTTATCCGCCAATGGGAGGAAAACCAAAGTGTCACGGTCACCCGCCGGTTGATCTTTATGGCGCAATTCAGTATTCCTGCAACTCCTATTTCTCATATGTTTTCAGAAGCATTGTAGATAAGAGGGGATTCAATTCTTTTGAGGAAGGATACGAGAATTGGAGAAAACATATTTTAAGTTTTGGTGTCGGCCGACATCTGAACACGGATCTTCCACATGAGCTGATAGGAAACGTGCCTTCGGTAAAATATTACAATAAAGTTTTTGGAGAGGGACACTGGAGAAGCAATACTATTGTTTCTCTCGGTATTGGTCAGGCCGAACTAGGGATTCTTCCTGTGCAAATGGCGAATGTTATGTGCATCATTGCCAATCGTGGATATTATCACATTCCCCACGTTATAAAAAGCATTCAGAACGACACCATAAATTCCACCAAGTGGAAAGAGAAACATTATTGTTCAGTGGATTCAGTTTATTTCGTTCCGGTTATTGACGGAATGCAGCGCGTTGTAGATAATGGTACGGCAGCAGCTTCTAAAATCGCGGATATTATAATCTGCGGTAAAACAGGAACAGCTCAGAATCCGCATGGAAAGGATCACGCTGTTTTTGTTTGCTTCGCGCCAAAGGATAATCCTAAAATTGCTATGGCGGTTGTTGTAGAGAACTCAGGTTTTGGTGGAACATGGGCCGCTCCGATCGCTTCACTGATGATAGAGAAATATATTAAGAGAACTGTCAGCCGCAAGGATATGGAAAAGCGGATGATGGAAGCTGATTTGATTCATACTAATAAAGGTGGCGCGAAACCGAAACTCTGATAGCATATTTGCGAATGTTGACTGGATAGTGATCGTCATTTATCTGGCTCTCATTCTTTTTGGCTGGTTCCAGGTATACTCTGCGTCGTGGTATGAATACAAGCCTACCATATTCGACTTTCACCGCGAATACGGAAAGCAATTCATCTGGATGGTCACTTCCTTAATTCTCGCGCTTGTAATTTTAATTCTCGACGCGGGTTTCTGGACCGTTTTTGCTTTCGGATTTTACGCGGTCTTGCTGATGCTCAATGTCGCCGTACCTTATCTCGGAAAAGAAGTGAAAGGAAGTCGTTCCTGGTTTCGCGTTGGTGATTTCGGAATTCAACCCGCAGAGTTCATGAAGTTCGCCACCAATCTTGCTCTTGCAAAATTTTTAAGTAACGCCAATCTTCATGTTGAGAAAGTAGAAACAAAACTTACTTCTATCATCCGCAATTATAAGAACACAATAATTGCACTGGCGCTTATCGCTATACCCATGGCATTTATTAAAGTGCTGCAGGATGAAACCGGGCTTGCAATTGTGTTTGCCGCTTTTATTCTTTCCATGTACCGCGAAGGACTTTCGGTATTTCTCATCATTATCGGAACCATTTTTGGATTATTGTTTATTATTTCACTCGCTGCTTACAAAGGCGACTGGACGCCAATTGCCTTGTATGGTTTGATTCTCGCAACAGGAGCGCTTTACTTTATGTTCATGCAGCGCAAGTTGTCGCGTATCGTCATTTTAGTTTCAATGGTGCTTACATCCTTCGCGGTAGTAAAATTTGCGCCTTCGGTATATGAAAGAATGCCGCAGCACCAGCAAAAGCGCCTGGATGTTTTTTTGTATTTCGCCTTTGGTACAGGACAGGTTGACACGCGTGAGGAAGGATTCAATGTTGAACAGAGTATGATCACCATTGGTTGCGGCGGACTCACAGGTACAGGTTATATGGAAGGTGCGCAGACAAAAAGTGGACTTGTGCCCGAACAGAAAACGGACTTTATTTTTTGTACAGTAGGAGAAGAGTGGGGCTTTTTAGGCGCTTCACTGATACTGTTACTAGAAGTTGGATTGATCATACGGCTGATTTTTATGGCGGAACGGCAACGTTCAGATTTCAGCCGGATTTACGGTTATGGAGTTGCAAGCATTTTGTTTTTCCACCTGCTTGTAAATATCGGTATGACGCTTGGTCTTGTTCCCGTAATTGGTATTCCACTTCCATTTATAAGTTACGGAGGATCTTCCTTGTGGTCCTTCACCATCCTGCTTTTTATTTTTATAAAACTGGACGCGAACCGGCTCAGTGTTTTGAGATAAGTGCTTCCCGCTCCGGAGTTTTAAGTCCGCTCAGTTTTGTGTAATGCAATATCACCGGAATTGTATTGAGCAAAATAAAAACCGCTCCAACAAAATAAGCCCAGGTAACATTGCTTCCCTTGCTGAAAAAAGGAATTGAAAAGAGCAGGCTCAGACACAAACGTTGAATGGTGTTAAGCACATTGAACACGCTTCCAACCCTTCCCATCACATAA
>CBIHPU010000595.1:0-2655 GCA_966211935.1 uncultured bacterium
CTGATAAAGTAATTTATGACGGGCGTGGCGCGGTTTATCACGAAAGTCTTGAATATAAAGTCATAGGAGATCAGAAACTGGTTAATGAGATACGCATTATAGAGAATGCTGCAATCAACAAGAGTGATTTCCGCCTGGCGGTGTCACAGCAACTTGTCGCTTTTTGGAGAGAATTTTACAACTATGACGGATCAAACCACGTTGTAGTTCCCTGCACGCTTAACACTGATTTTATGAGGCAGCCTGGCGCTAATAATCACAGCGGAAAATTGACTGATAAAAATATTGTTGGCGTGTATTCCGGTTCTGCAGCAGGATGGCAAACTGCTGGGCCGCTTAATCAACTTATTGATGAACTTTTCAGGGAAAATGAAAACTTCATTTTAATAGTTCTGTCGCCCGACAAAGAAGGATGGAGTTATTTGAAAGAGAAGTATAAGGAAAAGGTTCAGGTTATGTCAGTAATGCATTCGGAAGTGGTTTCAATATTGAACAAAGCGGATTATGGATTATTGGTGCGGGAAAGGTCGATCACAAATAAGGTTGCTTCTCCCGTGAAATTTGCAGAATATCTTAGTGCAGGGCTAAAAGTTTTTATTTCAAAAAATCTCGGTGACTTCAGCGAATTCGTTTTAAAAGACGATTGCGGTTATGTTGTTGATGAAAAAATAACTTCTTTTAAACTACCGGTTATTTCTAAGGAGGAGAAACTAAGAATAAAATCACTGGCCGCTAAAAATTTCATGAAAGAAAATTTCCTTGAAGAGTATAAAAAAATTATTGCAGTTTAATAGTTAAGTTTGTTCTTACAATGACAGGCGTCGATCTTTCAAAATTCAACAACACCTGGTACAAACCAGGTCGCGGTGCAATTGTCCGTTTTCTCTGGATGTGTACGAGCGCGATGTGGGTCAATTCCTGGTGGCCCTTTAGCGGTTGCAAGAAATTTTGTCTCCGTATGTTTGGAGCAAAGATCGGAAGTGGCGTTGTTATAAAGCCTCACGTAAATATTAAATATCCATGGAAGTTAAAAGTTGGCGATAACGTTTGGATCGGTGAGTATGTATGGATCGACAATCTGGGAGAAGTTATTGTTGAAGATAACGTTTGCTTATCGCAGGGTGCGTTTTTACTTTGCGGGAACCATGATTATAAGAAAGAATCTTTTGACCTTATTGTTGGCAATATTACATTGAGAAGCGGAAGCTGGGTAGGGGCAAAGTCAGTTGTTGGACCGGGTGTAACACTGAATTCTCATGCTGTTTTATCGGCCGTGTCAGTTGCTTCAGCTGACCTTGATGCATTTTTCATTTATCGTGGGAATCCAGCAGAAAAAGTTCGCGCAAGAGAAATTCACTAATAAAATATTGTCTCATAAAAAAAGATCATTCCATAACGAATGATCTTTTTGTTTTTCAGGAAAGCTGTTCAATTAGTTTGCAGCCGCTGCAACATCCGCGAAAATTGTTTTCTTCGTTTCATCCAGAATTTTCCTTGCACGCGATTCGTTTCCGCCTTCAGCATATAACCTCAGAACAGGCTCTGTTCCACTCGCGCGGATCATCATCCATTCATCGTTGTCAAAGAAATATTTCCATCCGTCGGTCGTATCAACTTTTTTCACTTTGAAACTTCCGAACGAATAGTATTTATTTTCAACGCAGTTCTTTATTACCTGTTGTTTTACGCTTTCTTCCAGGTGCATGTCGTTACGCTCGTAAAAGAATTCTCCGGTAATAGCATAAACATCTTTTATCAGCTGATCCAGCTTCTTTCCGGTTTTTGCCATGTACTCCCACAAAGCAAGGCCCATCCAGATGCCATCCCGTTCAGGAATGTGACCCTTGATCGAAATTCCACCGGACTCTTCTCCTCCAAGTAAAACATCATCGTTGATCATGTATCCCGCAATATATTTAAACCCGATTTTAGTAGTAATATTTTCCAGCTTAAAATGATCGCATAGCTTTTTTATTCTTGGAGTAACTGAAACCGCGGTCACTACTTTTCCGGAAAACTTTTTATGTTCAACCAGGTATTTTACGAGTAATAGAATAATGTGATGTGAATCAACAAAATTTCCTTTCGAATCGTAAAGTCCAATTCTATCAGCATCTCCATCTGTGCACAAACCACAATCAATATCTCCGCGCTTTTTTATCAGGTTGGAAAATTCCTGCAGGTTTTTATGGATCGGTTCAGGCGCCTGTCCATGGAATCCCGGATTATAATCATCGTGCAAATGCACAATGTCTGGAAACAATCTTTTCATTATTCGCTGACCCGCGCCATACATGCTGTCGTATGCAAGTTTTAAACCTGATTTTTTTATGGCACTGAGATCAAAATGTTCTTCAACATGCTGCATGTACATGTCTTCAAGATTGGTATAAACCAGGTTGCCTTTTTTTTCTTCAGCAGTAAGATCTATTTTTTCAAAATCGATACTGCACGAATCAGGAATTATATCTTCTATTTCCTGGATCTTTTCAGGAAGCAGTGGTCCGCCGTAATTTCCTTTCAGTTTATAGCCATTATATGAAGGTGGATTGTGAGAGGCTGTGATGATAACACCTAGACTTGTATTGAGTTTCAGCGCGCCTAATGATATCATTGGCGTACTTACAAATCCTTTTGCAAGAAAAACTTTAATAC
>CBIHPU010000596.1:0-2652 GCA_966211935.1 uncultured bacterium
CATTTCACAAGAGGGAGGCTTTTTACTTTATTGCGCTATTCTTTACAATTTATTTAGACTCATTGTCGGTGGTAGATCAACGTGATTAGTATCTTTGTAGACTGATTTATACAATGCTGATAGAAGTTTTAAAATCAAAGATTCACAGGGTAAAAGTTACGAGCGCCGATCTGGATTACATCGGAAGCATTACTATTGACGAAGACCTGCTGGACGCGGTGAAGCTTATCGAAAACGAGAAAGTTCTTATAGCTGATATAACTAACGGACACCGATTTGAAACATATGTGCTGAAGGGACCAAGAGGTTCAGGCGTGATTTGTCTGAATGGTGCGACAGCGCAATTAGTGAATATCGGTGATCTTTTGATTATAATGTCATTCGCTCAGATGGAGTTTGAAGAAGCAAAAAAATTCAGACCTTGGGTTGTTTTTCCAGACAGTGAAACCAACAAACTCCGCTCCTGAACAAGAAAAAAATAATCGCGATTTTTAAAGTAAGTGCTTTTCTTGCACTTGGAATTTTTCTTATCTGGCTTTCTATACGGCAGCTGAAGCCTGCAACGGCGAAACTGAAAGACGGTTCAATATTATCTACATCTGAAGACAGCTGGCAAAAGGGCGTTCCCGTTATTTTTTATGAGGGAAAATCAGCGGGACAAATTGCTGGCGATGGCAACTACATACTTGAAGATAATTCCGTGTTGGAAATTCGCGATGGTAAAGTCTCAAATATCAAAACGGAAAACACAAACTCAACAGCAGCGGAACCATCACTATCTCATTCCGATAAATTTCAGATCATAAAATCACTTAAAGAAGGAAATTACTGGTGGCTGGCGCTGGCAACGCTGATCGGCGTGCTTAGTCATGTTATTCGAGCTTATCGCTGGTTGATGATGGTAAAACCAATGGGAATCAACGCACGTTTTCTCAATTCATTTTTCGCGGTGATGATAGGGTATATGGTTAATTACGGCGTGCCACGTTTGGGAGAGATCTCGAGATGTACGGTACTTGACCGTTATGAAAAAGTTCCTTTTACAAAAGCTTTTGGAACTGTAATAGCGGAGCGGGTGTTAGATATGATCTTCTTCTTCATTATATTTTTCATAATGCTTTTTACGCAGTATACTGAAATAGGAAATTATATGGAGGCAAAAATCTATCCACCGCTCGCAGAAAAATGGCATAAACTTTTAGCAAATAAAATATTACTTGCAATATTAGTTGGAGGATTTGTTCTTTTTATCGGAGCGCTTTATTACTTCAGAAAAAAAATAACTGGAAAGTTTGGCGAGAAAACACGTTCATTTCTCAAGGGTTTTGGAGAAGGATTAAGTTCGGTGAAGAAAGTGAAGAATCCATTCGCGTTTATTTTCCTTACGGCGATGATCTGGGTTTGTTACTACGCGGTTCTGCATGTTTGCTTTCTTTGCCTGCCCAGTTCGGAAAATCTAGGATTCAGTGAGGCGATAACAGCTTTCGTGTTTGGAGCAGTTACAGTTATGATAACACCCGGCGGGATTGGCGCGTATCCATACGCACTTCAAAAGGTTTTGAATTTTGTTTACGGAGTACCTGAAGCAGTTGGCGTTTCCGTTGGTTGGTTATCGTGGTTGTCAGGATTCATTTCAACTGTTTCAATTGGGTTACTGGCATTAATATTACTTCCGCTATATAATAAAAACCGTCATTTTATTCCGACTGCAAATGAGTAACAGGGCTGATATTTTAAAAGTAATGCAAGCCAAACGCATGGACGTGAGTGGCTTTGGAAGACTTAGGAACCAAATGAAATTCTTTGGTAAAAAAGTTGTTTTTACGAATGGTTGTTTTGATATTTTGCACAGGGGTCATGTTGAATACCTTGCAAAGGCAGCACAACTCGGCGATTTTCTTGTGGTGGGGTTAAATTCAGATTCTTCTGTAAAGCGACAGGAAAAAGGAAAAGATCGCCCGGTAAACAATGAGGAGTCGCGTGCAATAATTTTATCTGCACTTTCTTTTGTGAACGCTGTAATTATTTTTGAAGAAGACACGCCCTATGAACTTATAAAAACGTTAAAGCCTGACGTACTGGTTAAAGGCGCTGATTACGATGCAAACGAAACAGATCCTAAAAGCAAAAAGTATATTGTGGGTTCCGATATTGTGCGCTCCAATAAAGGAGAAGTAGTTACTATACCACTTACAGAAGGCTTTTCAACTACTGATTTAATTGAGAAAATTAAGAAGTGAGGAAGTCACTCACAAAAAATCCTTTCGGAGTTAGTCATTAAGAAATTCATTGTAAACATTTAGTGCTTCATTTGAGGGTTTGTTCCTCGAGGTGTCGCTTAAGGTGTCACCTTAGGTGTCAGGTGCGGGTTAATGGCTTGAAGTACCGCTTAAGGTGTCGCCTTACGTGACGCTTAAGGTGTCACCTTAGGTGTCAGGTGCGGGGTAGTGGCTTGAAGTACCGCTCGAGGAGTCGCTTAAGGAGTCGCTTAAGGTGTCACCTTAGGTGTCAGGTGCGGGGTAGTGGCTTGAAGTACTGCTCGAGGAGTCGCTTAAGGAGTCGCGTTTTGTGTCGCTTTTTGCGTGAGGTGAGGTTTAAATTTTTTAATTAACCCTAAAAGATTCCCCTTTAGTTACGCTAAAATTTTAGACT
>CBIHPU010000597.1:0-2650 GCA_966211935.1 uncultured bacterium
TCCACCAAATGGCGCAAGTTTACCAATCTTCTTCAATGCTTCTTTATTTGACTCCAGAACTTCTTTTCTCCTTTTTTCTACTTTTCTCGCGGACTTTCCGTGCGCTACTGATTTTGTATAGTCCCACGTGTTTTCTTGAATATTTCGGAACTCATTTCCAATAAAATCCATATACCCAAGCGCGGTAGTTACATCCTGCGCCTTAGCCGGTGAAAATGCAATAGCTGAACAAAGCGCAAGTCCTGCCACCAGATTTAGTTTAAATGATCTCATTTGTTTTGTGTTTTATTTTTGTATACTTATTAAATCTTTCATTATTGAAAAAGCTTCATAAAGAATGATGTCCTTTTCAAGATCTTCAATTGTTTCTTCGTTGATTTTTTTCTGATATTCATCAAACTCGGTTAAGCGCTGCGTATATGAATTGCTTCTTACATTGAAATCGTTCACATTGCTCTTCATCAATTCAACAAGTCTCTCATTCAATTGTTCCGTTTTGTCAAAATATTTTTTAAAGGCTATTGGCGTTAGTGTCAGTTTATATTCTTTTCCGCGACTTAAATTCAGGCTGTCCCCAATTCTTTGTATTTCCGCGAATTTTTTTTCTGCCAGAATCCGTTGTTCGCTTTTTTCTCTTAGCTGACTTACCGGAAGAGCAGGCAATTGCTGGTATACGACCTTTTTATTTACCGAATCAGCTGAAAGATTGTACAATTGGTCAGATTCTTTCTCGTATAATTTTTCGATAAGATCAGGAATATGTATGTCCGGCACTATTCCTTTTCCCTGGTGGGTCGCGGCATTAACACTGTAAAATTTACCCGAGGTTACTTTCGTAAATCCCAACGCGGGATTAATGTAATATCTTCTTCCTTTTGCTTTATAAAGATTAGTGTCTGCAGGCAAGACGTTTTGCGCTGTGCCTTTTCCGTACGTTGTTGATCCGGCAATTACCGCGCGGTTATAGTCACGCATGGAAGCGGTAAAAAATTCTGATGCAGACGCGCTGCCTCCGTTTACCAATACAAGCAGAGGATCATCATAAATGGAACCACGATTGAAATCTTTAAGAACAAATGGTTTTCCTTTTCGTGATTTGTAGATCGCAAGCGGACCTTCATCAATAAATATTCCCGAGAGTCCCATAGCTTCTGCCATTGATCCCCCACCGTTATAACGAAGATCAATTATCAAACCGTCAATCGTATCTCCCTTCAATTTTATTATTTCTTTGGCAACATCATTTGAACAGCCAGACCGGGAAGATCCTTCATCATCAGTGTAAAAACTTGGAATGGAAATGTAACCAATCCGCAAATTATTTTGTTTGAGAATATAACTCGTCATTAAATTATCCTGCGACTGAATTTTTTCTTTTTTCAGTGGAACAGTAATGATCTGATTATCTTTTTTTCTGAGTTTCAGTTCAACCTGTTTAGCTTCAGATTTGTAAAAAGCATCATAAAAATCGTCAAGGTCAGAAAATTCAAGTTCAACACTTTCTTCATCCTTAAACTTAAAGCCAAGTATAACATCCCCCACGTGTAAACGTGAGCTTTTCCATGCAGGACCTCCGGGAATGAGTTCGCCAATTATAATTTCGCCGGCATCATTTTCCGAAGCATAAAATCCAAATGAAAGTTCTTCGGTTGACAAAGCACTCTCAAATTGCTCTTTTTCGTAACTATTGAAATAACTGCTGTGCGGATCACAGCGATGTGCTATTGAGTTACTCAACGCGTCGGCGATCTTCCGACCGAGAAAAATGTCATTCTTAAAATCATCTAAATAACGTCGGTATCTTAAAATAGCTTTCTTTTTACAGGCAGTCTGACGGTTTACCATTTCAGGAGGAGCAAGCGCAGTTACATCTTCATTTTCTTTTAACGGTTTTATAAATAAAATCAGGCAATCGTATTTTATTCTTTTCATTATACGCGCCTGAAGATCATTTACCGAACTGCAGAGTTTGGGTTTACTGTTGTCGGATAAAAAAATTACAGTGTCTTTTTCAGAAAATGTAATAGACGTGCTCTCTATTTTATTCAATATAGAGTCAATTTGTTTAATTCTTTCTTTGAAAACTTCGTAGCTGTATTTTAAAACGTCGCAACTTATAGTTTCGGCACTGCCGGTTTCAACTATTTGCTTCATTTTTTCGACGTCCTGTTTGTAAAAGAAAACGCGACGTCCATCCGCTTCTTCTGAAAACAGATCAATGATCTCTGAAAAAGTTTTGTTATCGAAGGCGGGAGGATTTATATGATTCACTGTAAAACTGCTCATTACCAGTTTCTGCTGTAAACAAAGTGAATCGAAATTTTGCGCCAAACTTTTTCCTGAGAAAATAAGGGCTGATAATAAGATAATAAACCGGCTGCACATTTTGTCGTCCCTTGCTTTGTACCTGATTTCGATGTCACAGAAACGAGCACGTTTTATGGGGTGCGCAAATATAACAGGGTGGCTGAAATTAGCAATGGCAAAAACTAAATTTCTAAGCGTGTTAATTGTGCAAAAAAGGATGTCAGGAGACTGAAAATGCTGACATTTGTGAAAATTATTATGAACTCTATGCCGAAAGCGATTTTTTTTCTGTTTGTAATGGTGTTTTTTAGTTGTGGGGAGAAGAAGACAGTGCTTCCGCCTG
>CBIHPU010000598.1:0-2645 GCA_966211935.1 uncultured bacterium
CGGATCATGAAGCGAAATCTGCCTTGTGATTTCTGCTTCATGACTCCGCGTGAAACCATGCTATTCTTCCTTGATTCTCAGCGTTTTTACCTATTTTTATGAAGCCAACTTTTCTGGCAGAATATTTGTTTATCTTCAATTTCGAAATGCAAAAAACACAAATTCAATGAAAAAATTTTTACTCCCCGCCGCTGCTTTATTGTTTCTTATGCCTGCCTTAAACAAAGCGCAGGATATCGATTACAACGATGTTACTTTTGAATATATTCAGTTGCCGATGAAACCTTTGGCTGATAAATCTATCAAAACCTATCAGTCCAAAGTTATTCTGAAATATATGGAGGACATCAACGCCGCTAAAGGAAGTTACCAGGACCAGGTGAAAAAAGCGGAAGCGGATTACCAGGTTGCGATGGAGAATTATTACGTACAGCAAAAACTCGCTGACGACCAGTACAACAAAGAACTGGAAATGTACAACAAAAAATCGCTTGCTGAAAAGATTTTGCTGGGGGAACAGGGTAAGCCGGTTAAGAAAGTTATTCCTATGCCTTACAAGCAAATGCCGGTTGAACAGAAATACCAGAAATCTTTCGATACTGAAATGCTCGCAAGTAAATATTTTAAACTGGATGGTTTTAACCAGGGCGCAAATGGATTGCAGATCACTGTAAAACTGCTTGGTTTTGATTCGCCTGATCCGGTGATGGAAGAAAAGAAAACAAATACAACCAACGCTCAGAAGCAGCAGGTAACCATTACCAAATACAAATACAAGGTGAATTACAAGCATCCAATGGGTTACAGGGTTGAGTTAAACGGTAATCTTTTGTGGGAAGATTTTCCAGCCGAGATGACAAATTATTCCAGTACTTATACCAATGAGTTTGATAGTCCGAACCAATTGCAAAGCTGGTGGAACAGCTCAAAAGAAAGCTTTCTTTCAAATCTGCAGGAAAAAGTTGTGAATGACAATTGCAGCAGACTTTCGCAGATCATCAACAGCTTGTACGGCTATCGCAAGATCACGTATGGGACCGAAGTGATGACAGTAGATGAAAAGAAAAACTATGATGATATTAAAGAAGCATATGTTGCTGCTCTTGGAGGTTATAATGCGCTGGCGGGCGATATGACAAAAGCTGCGGCAATGCCGAATATTAAGAAAGCAATTGATCTGTGGGAGAATGCTTTGAAAGAATCAAATCTTGAAAGCAGAAAGGCAAGAATTGACAGAAGCGTAACAAAAGTTCTGATGGTGAATCTGCAGCAGGCTTATATGTGGATGGATGAGTATGAAAAATCACAAATGTATTTTGATAAGTTAATGGCGCTTGATCCGGATCGTGATAACAAAAACCGCGCGCTTCGCATTAAGGCAATGGCGGCCGACCTGAAAGAAAGATGGCTTGCAAATAAAATGTAAAATGATTTTTTGTTCGGAGAATCTTTAATAAAATATAAAAAAAACGCCTGTCATTTTGCAGGCGTTTTTCATTGTAACTTTGTAGTGATGAGGACAGGCTATTTGATAATGCTATTTTTCCTTGCGGGAAGTTTTGTTCTGCACGCGCAGGATATTGAATTCAGGGAAATTAAATTTCAATACCTGCAGTTTCCATTATTACATCCCGGAAAAGGGATCCAGAATTATAACAGCCACATCGTACTAAAATACATGCAGCAGGATACGGTCCAGCAATTGAGTATGGAAGAAAGGAAGAAAAAAGCGGAGTCTGATTATAAAAAGGAAATGGAAGAATATGCTAAACTGAATGCGGAAGCGGAGAAGGAATACAGGAGGCAGATGGTGATATGGAATAAAAAAACTGTTTCCGAACAGCTGACGGGCGTAAAGCCGGAAAAAAAAGTTGTGCCCCTGCCTTACAAGCGAATGCCGGTTGAGGAGAAGTACAGAAAAAAATTCGATACGGTTGCTTTGGCTGAAAAATTTTTGAAACTGGAAGGCTTCAGCAAAAGTGATGTGAATGCCCTTCAGATTAAAGTTTTTCTTCTTGGATTTGAATGCAGCGAACCAAAAATGTTTGAGAAGGAACATACTAAGCTTTCAGGTAATCACCAGACTGAAAAATATTTTAAATACCGTTACGCAATTAAATATCGCCACCCGGCCGGATTCAGAATTGAAAAACCTGATGGATCAATTTTAATGGAAGAGTATCCGGCTGAGTTTAATGAGTATGTTGAAATGGGAACGCCTGAATTTGAAAATAAAGAAACGCTTGAAAAATTGTGGGCCGAAAAGAAAGAAGAGTTTCTTAATATCGTTCAGCAGGAAATCGTTGAGAAGCATTTAAAAGTAATTGGAGACAGGATAAATTTGCTCTATGGTTATTGCGTGAAGGATTATACAACCGAAGTTGGATTCGTGGATGAAAAAAAGAATTATTACGATCTGAAAGAAGCTTTGGGAACGGTAACAAACGCGTATGCTTCTTTCAAGAATGATTTGTCCAAAGGTGAAGCGAAAGAAAATTTACTGAAAGCAATTTCCATTTGGGAAAACGCGTTTAGGGAATCTGATGTTGAAGATAAAAAAGCAAGGATAGATAAGAGCGTGACAGAAATATTATTATACAATATGGCGGAAGCAGCGATGTGGGCGGATGATTATGGAAAGGCCA
>CBIHPU010000599.1:0-2643 GCA_966211935.1 uncultured bacterium
CCTTTCTGTGGTGGTGCTCTACTTTAAACAATTTTTCCGCTCCTTTAATTTTTACTACAAACTTTTATTTGCATTTATACCCGCTGCGGTTGCAGGATTTTTGCTCGATGATATTATTGATGAGTGGCTCGGCAATGTAATAGGCATCGCAATCGCATTACTGGTCGGTGGAATATTTTTTCTTTTTGTAGGGAAGTTGTTCAGAAAGTATGAAGTGAAAAATGTTGACGAATTAAAATATACAACAGCGTTTAAAATCGGGGTCATTCAATGTATTGCAATGTTTCCCGGCGTGTCAAGAAGCGGCGCTACAATTATCGGTGGACTGGCGCAAAAATTATCGCCGCAGGTGGCAGCGGAGTTTTCTTTTTTTCTTGCCGTTCCAACAATGTTTGCCGCAACGTGTCACTCTATTTTTCTGAAGAAATGGGAAGTTGCGGAGGGAGTTAAACAGAAAGGTTATGAAATAATTATGGCGGCACCAGATAACCTGAAATTACTTGTAATAGGAAATATTGTCGCGTTCATTGTTGCGCTTGTTGCAATAAAAGCATTCATCACCTTCCTCAGTAAAAAGGGATTTGGAATTTTTGGATGGTACCGTATCGTAATGGGTATTGTTCTGTTAGTATTATTATCTGCAGGGTATCTTTCCAATACAATCAACGTATAAACAGTGTTCGATTTTTTTTCCGGTGAAATAATTGCTGTGAACAAGCCTCTTGGTTTTACATCTTTCCAGGTTGTAAACAAGATAAAATGGGCATGCAATAAATTTATCCGTGATAACAATGTTCAGAAACCTGACGCAAAGTCCCGTTTAAAAGTGGGACACGCCGGCACACTTGATCCGCTTGCTACCGGTTTGCTATTGATCTGCACAGGCAAAAGAACCAAAGAAATTTCTTCGCTTCAGGAAATGGAAAAAGAATACACCGGAAGTTTTCTTCTTGGCGCCACAACTCCATGTTATGATCTTGAAAAGGAAGTTGACTGCACTTATCCTGTCGATCATATAACCGAAGAGATGATCAATGAAACAGCGAAAAAGTTTACCGGCGATCAGATGCAGACGCCGCCTGTTTTCTCCGCTGTGAAAATTGAAGGAGTGCGCGCTTACGATCTTGCTCGCAAAGGTGAAGTATTTGAGATACAGCCAAAGAAAATTACAATTAGAGAATTTGAAATTACTCGAATTGAATTTCCTCAAGTGTTTTTCAGGGTAGTGTGTACAAAGGGCACATACATTCGTTCACTTGCGCGCGATTTTGGTAAAAGTCTGAATAGTGGCGCCCATCTTACCTCACTTTGCCGTACCAGAATCGGCTCTTATTCCTCAGAAAAAGCCTGGGATTTGGAAAATTTTGTAAATCAGCTGCTTAAACAGGCATAAATTTACCCTTCCCCCTTTACTTTGGCTCTTTGTTGTATTATATTTGCGCCCCAATATTAATCCCGTAAGATTACCTTATGAAACTATCACAATTCAAATTAAACCTTCCCAAAGAATTACTGGCCGAACATCCTGCCAAGAACCGTGACGAAAGTAAACTGTTGGTTGTACACCGCAAAACAGGCAAATTCGAACACAAATTATTTAAAGACATCATTAATTATTTTGATGATGGTGATGTAATGATCATGAATGACACTAAAGTTTTTCCTGCCCGCATGTACGGAAACAAGGAGAAAACAGGTGCAAAGATCGAAGTGTTTTTGTTGCGCGAATTAAATGCTGAGAGTCGTCTTTGGGATGTTCTTGTTGATCCTGCAAGAAAGATCCGTATCGGAAATAAATTGTATTTCGGTGACGGTGAAACACTGGTTGCTGAAGTAATTGACAACACAACTTCAAGAGGTAGAACCTTGCGCTTTTTGTTTGATGGAACCTACGAAGAATTCCGCAAGTGTCTTAAAGAAATGGGTGAGACGCCGCTTCCGAAATATATCCGCAGAAAAGTTGAGCCGGAAGATGAGCAACGCTACCAGACTGTTTTCGCGAGAAATGAAGGCGCTGTTGCTGCTCCAACCGCGGGTCTTCACTTCAGCCGTGAGCTGATGAAGCGACTGGAGATTAAAGGAGTAAATTTTGGTTATGTCACACTTCATGTTGGTCTGGGAACTTTCCGTCCTGTTGAGGTGGAAGATCTTACCAAACACAAAATGGATTCTGAAGAAGTTGAGGTACCTGCTTCAACCGCGCAATTGGTGAACGCTGCAAAAGATAAAAAGAGACGTATTTGCGCAGTTGGTACAACTACAATGCGCGCTGTTGAGTCGTCTGTTTCAACAACAGGTCATCTTAATCCTTATAAAGGTTGGACAAACAAGTTCATTTTTCCTCCATACGATTTCAGCGTGGCGAATTGCATGATCACTAACTTTCATATGCCTGAGTCAACTTTGTTGATGATGGTAAGCGCTTTTGGCGGATATGATCTGATCATGAAAGCTTACAAAGAAGCGATTAAAGAGAAATATAAATTCTTTTCTTACGGAGACGCAATGTTGATCCTTTAAAGAACAGCATCTGATTTTTTGAGCCGTCCCGTTGGACGGCTTTTTTTTTGAATAAGTTTGAAAAACGGGAATATAATTGTTGGATGAAATCTTTTTATCTTAGACCATATGAATGATCATTTA
>CBIHPU010000600.1:0-2633 GCA_966211935.1 uncultured bacterium
CTATCTTAAAATTGACGTTGGCATTGGTTGAGTCGAGCGCATAAGCTTTCAAAAACTCCTGCATTGCGCGGCCATAATTTTCTTCCAGCAGGAGAAGGTTGCCCTCAACCATATGGTGCCTGTAATCGGCTTTCTGGGCATTCACAATGATTGCTGAAAAACCAAAAACAAAAGCAAATAATAATTTTTTCATACGATATTGGATGCGCTTATATTTCACGGTTAGGATCCCATTGTTCAAGGTAATCTGCAATTCTTCTCAGGAAACTTCCTCCCAGCATTCCGTCCACCCAACGGTGATCGTAGGAAAGAGAAAGGAACATCATGTGACGAATTCCGATAAGATCGCCCTGCGGGGTTTCAATAACCGCGGGTTTCTTTTTTATTGTTCCGACAGCAAGAATCGCAACCTGCGGCTGATTAATGATAGGAGTTCCCATCACGTTTCCGAATGAACCTACGTTCGAAATTGTAAAGGTGCCACCTGAAATATCATCCGGCGCAAGTTTATTTGCTCTCGCTTTCTGTGTAAGTTCGTTTACTGTTTTAGTCAGCCCAAGAAGATTTTTTTCGTCAGCGTTTTTGATAACCGGTACAATCAGATTACCGCTTGGCAAAGCTGCTGCCATTCCTATATTTATGTTCTTGCGCTTGATAATATTTGTCCCGTCTATCGAAACATTAACATTCGGATAGTCTTTTATCGCTTTTACACAGGCTTCAATAAAACATGGAGTAAAAGTTATTTTTTCTCCTTCGCGTTTTTCAAATGTTTTTTTCACTTTGTCTCTCCACATTACCAGATTGGTAACATCCGCTTCAACAAAGGAAGTAACGTGAGGCGAAACATGTTTACTCATCACCATGTGATCAGCAATCATTTTACGCATGCGGTCCATTTCCATGATCTCATCTCCCGCATTAACCGACACCGCCGGTTTCTGGATCTGAATGGTAGTACCGGATCCGTTTTGTTTAGCAGGCTCCTGAACAGTTTTTGTTGAAACTTCTGAAGTCTTTTGAACTTCTTTTGCCAGTTGTGAAGCCGAACCGGCTTTGCCTTTATTCGGAATGTAAGCCAGAATGTCGGCTTTGGTTACGCGGCCTTCTTTTCCGGAACCCTGAATTGTTTCCAGTTCAGAAAGGGAAATTCCCTCCTGTTTTGCTATATTTTTAACCAGTGGTGAATAGAAACGGCTCGATTCTGAATAATCTGCAACCGCAAGTTCTTTTTCCGTCTGTTGTACTTGTGTTTTTTGAACGGTACCGTTAGTAGAAACCGCAGGTGTTTTCACCTCAGGCGTTTTTGTTTCAACTCCTGCCTCTGATCCAATTAACGCGATTGCTGATCCAACCTGAACAACATCTCCTTCTTTAAAAAGCTTTTTCAACAGAACTCCCTCAAATGGCGAAGGAATTTCAGAGTCAACCTTATCAGTTGCTATTTCCAGTATTGTCTCATCAATTTTTACTGTGTCTCCTTCGTTCTTTATCCACTTGATAATTGTGGCCTCTGCAACGCTTTCTCCCATTTTGGGCATAATCAATTCAAACTGTGCCATTTCCTTTTTTTCTAAGATGCACAAAAATAAGGCATTATTTGAGAATATCAAGAAAGACGAACAGTTGATTTTGAACTGGATTTACAGGTTTTTAAACCATTAACTCGTCTATTGAGTAATATCAGGATTAAGGGTTACAGCTCGCAAAACAAAATCAGAAGATCCTCTATTTTTCCTTTGACTTCCTTTGGGCTGCAGCTGTAATTGTTGAAAATAACTGAAAAAGCGAGCTCGTTTCCAGAACTGTTTTTTACATAGCCGCAATATGCTCTTGCCCTGGTGATATAACCGCTTTTTGCGCGCATATTTCCTTCGGCGCAGCTACCTTTTCCCAGAGCAGCCATTCCGCCACTTTTTCCTGAAACGGGTAAGGAAGCGTTGAAAGCGTCACGAATAAGTGAGTCCTTATAAATCTTGCATAAAATTTTAGCCTGTACCGAAGAGCTGATGGCGTTTGAACGCGATAAACCGCTGCCATCGTTCATAAATAAACCGCCAACGTCCACCCCCCTTTCTCTCCAGAAATTCTCAACTATTCTTGTTCCTGCGCCAGTGGTTCCGATTCCGTTTTTTTTCAACGCAAGCGTTTTCAGAAGCGTTTCCGCATAATGATTGTTGCTTTTCATGTTGGTGTAAAACACAATTTTTTCCAACGGCGGAGACTTATGCTTGAATAATATTGTACTTTTCACTTTATTTTTTTCTCCCCTGACTTCCGGTTTACCGCTAACTTCAATTCCTGCGTTTTTTAAAGAGGTCATTAACGTCTGCGCGCAAAAGAAAGCCGGGTCAGGCAGCGCTCCTTCAACTTCATACATGCTTTTGTTGGGTGGAATTGTGCCTTTTATATCGCGTTCGTAAACTCCTGGTGAACCATAAATGAATGCGTTGTCTTCCGTGCCCCCTGCTTTTACGTTATTGTTCAGGATAAGTCCGGGGACAAATGGTTGTTGTGTTACAATTTGGGTCTGTGTTCCGGCAGCCCCGCTTTTAAAATAAATGCTGTATTTATTGTAATTGTATTATAATCCGTTAGCAGCCGCGCCAAAATAATTTAAAATTTATGCCCAG
>CBIHPU010000601.1:0-2627 GCA_966211935.1 uncultured bacterium
AATTCATAAGCGAGCCAGGAGATGTAAATTACGGAGGAAAAGTGCATGGAGGCGCGGTAATGAAATGGATTGACCAGACCGGTTATGCCTGCGCCACTTCATGGGCGGAAGGTTATTGTGTTACACTTTATGTTGGCGGAATACGCTTTTTCCAACCAATACAAATTGGTGATCTCGTAAAAATTGTAGCGCGGTTTATTTATACCGGCACCACAAGCATTCATATTTCATGCGATGTTTATTCCCGCAAAATAACAGAACATAAGTTTAAAAAAACTACACATTGCGTTATAGTTTTTGTAGCGGTTGATGAGAATGGAAAATCAAAGCCATCAAAAAAATGGGAGCCACATACAGACCATGAAATCGCATTGGAAAAGTATGCGATCCGCCTCATGGAACTAAGAAAAGGAATTGAAAAAGAAATGGAACCTTTTTTGAAAGATTACTTTTGAATAACTTTCTTCCGCGGTTTAGCTTTTGCTTTTTTTATTGAAGCTTTTTCCAGATTTTCTTTTATCCTGAATTTTACGATCTGCGTGATGAGACTTAACGGTAACTTTTTATCCAGCGGGAATTTTATAGCTCCCTTTGAGGTTTCATAAGCACTGAGCTTATCCTTAAATGCCTCATTGGTTTTTGGCAACGCGTATAGTCCGATGTGAGAACTATGTACAGCAAAATATACAAGTGGACCATTTAAATAATAACCGGGCATGTTGTATCCTATTTTCTCTTCTGCCATAGGTGCAGCTTTCTTAATCGCAGCACGCAACTCTTTTAATTTACTCTTCACTTCCGCGGGCTGTGATGAAATGTATTCACTGACGGTTTGAAATTTTTTACTTTCCATGCGAACAGGTAAAAAAGTTTAGGCCTAATTTAAATTAAAACTTTAAGATCAAAAAAATGATGATGTGAAAAGTAAAACCGTTAAGATTTATTGTTTCAAAACTCTTTTGCAAGCAGTTCTTCCGGAACCATCAACCACATAAACCAGATAAATGCCGGCATTATATTTATCCATCGAAATTTTCAATCCATCCGGCATCATGTCAAAAGTTTCGCTGTACATTTTATTTCCCACAGAATTAAAAATGGTAACGGTTACAGAATTTTCAAAATGAGATTTACTTCTGATGTTTAAAATGTCGGATAAGGGATTGGGAAAGACTGCAAAAAAATCATTTTCATTTAAGTTCTTTATCCCAACAGCTCCATCATACTTTTTTACTGAGGCTTTTCCCATTCCAAAATCATTGAAACTTGAATAAAGAGTACCTGACATTGATATCGCGATGTCTGGCATCCCCGCGGTGGTATCGTTAATTCCATTAGTTCCAACTTCATTCCAGTTACTACCGTTGTATGTAACACATCTCCCCCGCCCGTTCGCCCAAAAGGACGTGCTTAAAAAAAGTTGCCCATTATCTGCAGCTATAAAATCAACAACGCCTGAATAAGATGGATCCGTAAATGGAAAATAAAGTGAATCCCACTGATTTGTTTGTGAATTATATTTTTTTATCCGGGTCAGACTGTTTGAATGCATTGCCACATAGAAATCGCCGGCAGGAGTAATGACAAGCTGGTTGCGGTCTGAATAGCCAGACGAGAAATTTGCAATCCCGAATTGACTCCAGTTGCTACCAAAATATTTCATGCAGTTAACACGAAGTGTGTTTATATCTGTATAGACAAGGTAAGGAACGTTATAGGCGTCAAACTGAAGAGAATAAAATGTATGATAAAGTGGCAACCCGGCCGTTAATAATTGCTGCCAGTTGTTTCCATCCCATTTCACAAAAAATTTTCCGGATGAAGTATTGAAAAAACAATAAGGAACTCCGGCTGTGTCAAGCGTGGCTGAAAAACCTGCAGGAGGATTCAAACTCATTGTAGAATCCAGCATGCTCCAGTTATTGCCATCAAACTTCATGCATGCAGCGTTGGAACTTGAAAAGTTCCTGTAAAAAAGATAGTAATTATTGTTTTTGTCGATCAGCAATTTAAATATTTCGTCTGTTTTATATCGTGAACCAACCTGTTCCCATTGGGATCCGTTATATCTCAGAATCGATGTTGAATCCGCATGCAACGCAACAACAGGCATTCCGCTTGTGTCAATTGCTATGTCGTTTGTATAACACCATGTTGATGTAAGTGCGGGAGACCCTACATATGTCCATTGCGCCATGAAAAACATGGGACAGAAAAATAAAACGACAAATATTAAACGAAAAAAGATAAGAGGAGTAATTACACGCATACAAAAAATTTATTCCAAAGATTAGGTAATGTAAGTAACCCCGGAATGATTAAAGTCCGAACAAAATCTGAGCAGGATCAGTATTAAAACAACAGAATAAATCTAAACTAGTTCTTCCTCATCAATTTCTTTCAGCACATTCTCCAATTTGATTCCTTTTCCAAGCACTGGTTTAAAAATGTCACCTTCTTTTTTTAATCTTTCCAATGCATTGTGAATATTGAAATCTGTGATCTTTAATCCGGGTTTTACTTCTTTCCAGTGAAGTGGCATTGATACAGGCGCACCAGGTTTGGGACGTAAAGAATAAGGCGCGGCAATAGTTGCCTGTGGACGATTCTGGAGAAAGTCGAGATAC
>CBIHPU010000602.1:0-2626 GCA_966211935.1 uncultured bacterium
CACATACGCCCCCCTTATCAATGCAAGATCAATATCATTGATATGTCCGCGATAACCGGGCAGTTCGTTGAGCTCACGGTTTGCGTATCTGAGAATAACATAGGGAAGTGCGATTCGAACCGCAAGAAGAACCAACAGAACAAATAACACAACCCTGAACTTTCTTTTTTTTAATAACCGTTTGTGCAACGGCAGTTTTTCTTCGCTCATTTTTTGTTTATCGTGACATTTTACATACTAATTATGGTGCCGGGTTCATGTTTTGCGGGAAGGGAATTGATTTTCCGAAAAGGGAGAAAAAAAGACTTGACGTTACGAGAAATGTAAAACAAGTCCTGGATGCAAGTTTTTTCACACCTGGATGTGTGATTTGAAGACAAATGAATTTATTTTATCTGGAAGTGGATTTTTTTCTTCCTGTGCTGCTTTCGGTTTTTTTCCGCGGCACTTTTGCTCCCGCTTTGCGCGCTTCAGAAAGACCAATAGCTATTGCCTGTTTGCGATCTTTTACTTTTTTACCGGAACTTCCGCTGCGAAGTTTACCTTCTTTCATTTCGCGCATGCTGCGTTCTACGTAGCGCTGACTTTTTTTTGAATATTTTTTCGCCATGATTTTTAGATTTTAATAATCACGGAAAATAATTATGCCAGTAAGAATGATAATAATTTTTGAAAAATAAAATTGTAGAGGTATTGACGGATAATTAACAGATGATCTTGTCAAGCGCGCTGAAGCTAATTGGTTTTTCAAGGAAGTGATCCGCTCCTTTTTCCAACGCTTCGTTTTTCAGATTAGACATTGCGCTGATCACAACAATGCAAATAGAATCGTTGAGTTTTCTGAATTCCGATATGCTTTCTATTCCGTATCCGTCTGTAATATTATGATCGAGTATAAGTACGTCAGGCTTTATTTCGCGACACTTTTCTATGCCTTCTTTAAGCGTAGTTGTAAAACTTACGTTAGGATTTTTCTTGTTAAGGAAATTTCCCAGAAGAAAACATACTTCAATTTCATCATCTATAATAAGAATTCTTTGCACGTTGGTAGATTTCGCTGTTACTGATATATTGTCGTCGTAGTTCAGTATGTTATGTTTTGTCTGATTCACAATAAAATTATGTAGAAGATCTGGCGCTTGATGAACGTTTTATAAGGTGTTTTTATGCTTCAATAAATTTTAACGTTTCCAATGCTGCAATATCTCTGCCATTTTTTGTTCAGCATGTTTTTTTAGTGATTATTGAGTCCTGGGTTTATTAACATGCCATGTTGATGACTTGTGTAAAACCCGGTTTATCATTCAAATAAGCGAAACAACTGAATCGGATTTCAGTATATCTGATGTAGAAAGGCGACCTATATTAATGTGGGATTTGCTCATGTTCAGCAAATAATTGCTGGGATTTTATTCCTCATCCTGCTGCCTTGCGTTCACGTGCCTTTTATGAAATTTTAGAACTTACTGAAAATGTGCTGACAAGTTTCAGGCATGATTCTTCCCTACATGATATGTGTTGTTGAAAAAGATGATTGTAGAAAACTGAATCATCATCTAGTGTTAATTACTTACGAGAAGAAAAATAAACACTGTTGATAAGTAAGAAAAGGATTTCATTGAACAATATTAAACTACTAATATGAATAATACTCAGAATCAAAAACAAAGTCAGCAGCAGCGACACGGCTATTACATGTCGCAGCAACACTTAAAGCTGATGCACCTTATGCATCTCTCCGGATATGCGTTGAAAGAATATATTTCAAATGAGGTGGAACTGAATCCGGTACTTGAACTGGAGCCGGAACAGGATACTGGTAGCCAGGACGAAAATGATCCGACCAACGATGACTTTGACGCAGAGTTGGTTTGGCAGGAAGAAGAGGGATTATATGAAAAGAGCTACAGGCAGCAGGTTGCGCAACGCGAATATTATGAAGCGCCCGTTGTGCAGTACAACACACTTCAGGAAAATCTGAAAGAACAATTGCAGATGCTGGATCTTAGTCAGAATATAATTGACATTGCATGGTATCTTGTGGATGAATTGGATGACGATGGATACCTGCGCCGCGAAATTCATGAAGTGGCAGATGATTATAGTTTCCATTTAGGTAAAGTCATAAATGAACACAATGTAAAGACGGCCCTGGAAGCACTTCAGCAGTGCGAGCCGGCCGGAATTGCTGCAAGAAATCTCCATGAATGCTTATTGTTACAGCTGAGAAGAAGAAAAAGTACTGACGCTTCTCATGAACTTGCAAAAAATATTCTTGAAACAAAGTATAATGAACTTACTCAACATCAGTTCGACAAAATAAAATCTGATTTTAATATTACGGGAGAGGATCTTGAAAAGTGCTTACGGTACATAAGTAAATTAAGACCTAAGCCGGTTTCTGAAACTAACCGTTATGAACAATTGAGGGAGCAGATCATTCCCGACTTTGAAGTTCACGTTGAAGATTCAAAACTCTATGTATCCTTAACTTCATCGGAGTTTGTAAAGCTCAGTATAAATGAAGATTATCTGAATTACACCCGCGATAACAACATTACCAAAGGAAAGAAACACGCTGAAAATTATTTCAATAATTTAGTTTCAGAAGCATACATGCTGGTGA
>CBIHPU010000603.1:0-2611 GCA_966211935.1 uncultured bacterium
TGATAACATGCCGCTGTATGCAATGAAAACTGCGATAGCAGATGCAAACATGACAAGGGAGGAACTGGTGGATGCCATAACACAAGGTGGTGTTGCACTTCAAGAAATTCTTTCTTCTCAGCTTGTAAAGGAAGGACAAATGCTTCGCAGGGAAAGAAGCTTTGAAGGTGTTGAAGTGAATTACAACATCATGGAAGATAAGGAAACGGTTCATAGAGCTATTGCCGATAACATTACAGAAATTCTTCGCGATATTATTGCCTTCCAGGAAGCCTACGTTAATAAAGCAGTCACTGAGCTGGATGACATTGCTTCGGCTCACGGAGAAGCGGTAAACACAAGGGGCGGAACTTCGCAAGCAGGGGTTGATAACACGCCTTACTTCTCTAAAATTTTTAATGTCATCAACCAAATGCTGTTTTCAATAAAAGCGGAAGCGGTAGCAGACAAAGCCATTGCTAGATTGAAAGAAGGGAAAAAAACTATTGTAGCCTTTTCTTCCACGATGGGAAGCTTTATTGAGCAGATGGAAAATGAACAGGGCATGCCTGTTGCGGATGGCGATGTCATTAACGCAGACTTTTCTTTAGTCATGCAGCGCGGTCTTGATGGAGTTTTGCGTTATACGGTTACAGGCGACAACGGAGAAAAAGAATTTAAAAAATTTGATCCTGTTGAATTAGGACGGGATGCAAATGCTGAATATTTACGAATCTCTAGAAAGATACAGTCCCTCACATCCGGTATTTCAATTTCTCCAATTGATGTGATTGTTCAGAAAGTTAAAGAAGCAGGATTCTCAGTGGCAGAAGTTACAGGAAGAAAATACGAAGTGCAGTTGAACCGCAAAACAAACAAGGGAGTTGTTTTAAGTCGAACACGTATTAACACCAATGACGCATTTCGTCAGTTCAACGATAACGAAATAGATGTGTTACTAATCAATCAGTCAGGAAGTACCGGAGCATCTGCGCATGCCATCGTTACCCAAAAAGTTCCGGCAAGTGAAGTAAAACAGAGAGTAATGATCGTTCTTCAGCCGGAATTAGATATTAATACCGAAGTACAAAAACGCGGAAGGATAAACCGCACTGGTCAAATTCTCCAGCCGATCTATGATTATGAGATGAGTGCAATTCCGGCGGAGAAAAGACTTTTGATGATGCTCCAAAAGAAATTAAAGTCCCTGGATGCTAACACGGCTTCAAATCAAAAGCAAAGCACCAAGATTTTAGATGTGCCCGACTTCTTAAATAAATACGGGGACAAAGTGGTAACTCAATACCTGATGGATAACAGGGAGGTAAACAAATTGCTTGGAGATCCTCTCGGTCTTGGTCAAAGTGATAACGAGGATGGTGATACAATTGAGGATGCAGCTCTTAAAGTTTCCGGTCGGGTTGCTGTTCTTTCAACTAAAATGCAGGACAATTTCTATGATGAGATTGCCGTGATGTATAACGATTACGTTGAATATCTAAAGCAGATCGGAGAGTATGACCTGGAAGTTGAGGCAATGAACCTGCAAGCTGAAACAGTTTCCAGTTCAGTTGTGCGCATGGGTAAAGGTGGAGACAGCGAATTCGGCACGGATAGCGTCATTGAAAAAGTTATGGCGAATGTGCTTAAAAAACCTTTTAAGCGAAGCGAGCTTGAAAATCTGGTTAAGGAAGGGTTGGGCGGAAAAGAGGCAGAGGATATTCAGGATGCTATGATGAATGATTATAAAAACTTTTCTGAGGCGCAACTGAAAAATGATCTGGATGAACTGGAGAAAACCTACGTGCAGGAAATCGCAGATATTCCGAACGAGAAAAAAGCACTAGCAGCAAAAGAAAAGGGGGAGAAGGAGTACCAGGAATATTTACGCACGCGCGAGGAGATATTAAATGAAGCGAAGGATAAGGAAAGATCGCGCATCATTACAGTAACCGATAACCGCAGAAGCTACATAACTTCCATTTTTGAGTTTTTCTGGATCGGTAGAAATGTAATGTATCCTATTTCTTCCTTTAATGAAGGAGACATTAAAGTTAAAGCGGTGTTTCTTGGTTTCATCATTGATCTCAAAAAGAAAAATCCTTATGCGCCAAGTAAAATAAGGCTGCGCTTTGCTCTTGCCAGTTCCAACAAATACATAGCTATTCCCGGTTCTTATCAAAAGGATATTAATGCGATCATGGGAACGAGCTATGGTATTCATAACGGATCATTAGAAGAAACACTTTCTGATTGGGGAACAGCAATTAAAGAATACGAGGTAAGTCGTTCGGTACGCTATATCATTACCGGAAATCTTTTGCAGGCGTTTTCAGCGTTCAAAGGAAAGCTGGTTAGTTATACGAGCATGAATGGTGAAATTCTAAAGGGAATTCTTTTGCCGGAGCATTATGAACCAAAAGGAGAAATGGAAGACAAGATGACTGTTCCTGTTGGCAGAGCAATTCCATTGTTTTCTTCCCTGGTTAAAGGAAACAGTCTTGTTACATCAAATGGAACTATGGTTGGAAATACCGGAAGCGGATACAAGATCATTGTCCCTTCTTCCAAACAACGTGGTGGCGATGTTTATCTCGATGCCGAAATCCTGGAACTGGTAAGCAATAACAAT
>CBIHPU010000604.1:0-2592 GCA_966211935.1 uncultured bacterium
TAAATACTTACAGGTTGTTGATGGCATTTATTATAATTTCTATTATACTTCTTGTATTTTATTCCTTATCGCCAATTGATATAGCTGCAATTCCCACGGGGAACCAATATCTTTTTCTCATCCTTTCCGGAATTATAGGTTTCACTGCCGGAGATTATCTGGGTTTCTCGTCATTCGTAAAACTTGGTCCGCGGCTGGCTAGTTTATATACAACGCTCGCGCCTGGATTCGCGCTATTGTTTGGTTTTTTGTTGCTTGATGAGCATTTGAATCTGGTTGGACTGGCCGGTATGGTAATAACAATTGCAGGTGTAGTTTTGCTAACCATTTCACGAAGTGAGAAACTTATTGCAATAGAAAAAGGTTTTAAAACAGATAAAATCGGAATTATTTTTGGAATCGGTTCCGCTTTTTGTCAGGGACTGGGCCTTACTTTATCTAAAGAAGGAATGTTGCCCGAAGCAGGTGGGGAGGACCTGATAGCCGTTCATGCAAACTGGATAAGACTGCTTGGCGGTTTTGGCAGCGCGTTTATTTTTTCGGTATTCAGCGGGAATCTTTTGAGATACGCAAAACCGGTTTTTTATAATGAAAAGAACGGTACATGGTTCATGTTTGCAGGAACAGTTTTTGGTCCCGTATTGGGCGTGACATTTTCATTAATTACAGTTAGTAAGATTGACGTAGCCGCGGCTCAAACTATTTTTGCGTTATTGCCTGTATTTGTACTTCCTCTGAATTATTTGTTTTACAGGGACCGGATCACATTGATAAGTATTCTTGCCGCATTAATTTCTATTTGTGGCGTGCTTATCCTGATATGGAGCAATCAAATTTTTTTAAGTCTTTTCTCTTAGTGAATTAAGGGAATCTGAATTAATTTTAGGGAGTTAGCGTACATAACTAAAATTAATGCGAAGTTATTCACATGTTAACACATATTCCATTAAGATATTTGTAAATTGGCACGCTGTTTCTTTTAACCTTACTTAACGTATAAACCTGTCCCTCATGAAAAATAACCCTTACCTCAAAAATTCACCTTTTGTTTATTTCTTCCTGTTTCTTTTCACCTGCATGGGTGTGAGAAGCCAGGTGGATGTAATGGCAACCGGCGGAACTCCATTTTCCTCTTATCTGACTTTAAATGATGCCTTCATGGCAATTAACTCGGGTACCCACACCGGGGTAATTACGGTTGACATTTATACCAGCACAACGGAAATTGGTCCATGTATTCTGAACAGTTCAGGGGCCGGACTTGCCTCCTATAATTCCGTATTGATCAGACCTGCTAACGACGGCGTAACTGTATCAGGTCCTACGGCAGCTGGTCGTGGTTTAATTGAATTTAATGGTGCAGACACAGTAACAGTTGACGGTGACAATCCAAATACGGCAGGTATAAACCGAAATCTTACACTGACCAATACAGCTGCATCAACAATAAACTATACTTCCGTTATACGTATTGCATTATCTTCTATGGTTACCAGTGCGAATAATGTTACAGTGAAAAATCTTATCATCAACGGAAGCGCGACTGGTTTAAATATTTCGTCGGCAACTTCCACAGTGGGGCCTCAGAACACCACTTTTGGAATTGTAGTTGCGGGAAGTGCTTCCACAACTTCGGCAACTAGTCCGCCAAACTCAATTACATCTGTTTCAAATAATCCTTTATCGGGGCAAACTGCCAACAACTTTTGGGCAGATAACAATGAAATCAACTCCTGCGGACGTGGAATCGCCTGCTTAGGATCAGGATCAACAATTTATGGCGGTACAAATGGTTTGCGTGTCACGAACAATATTATTGGTAACGCAACCCCGACCGGTGCCAACCAGGTTTATTCAATGGGTATTACAGTTCAGGGAATGGGATCCGTCAGTACCTCTGTAGTTTCAGGAAATACTGTTTATGTGGAAGGGTATGTTGCTACCCAGTTACGCGGTATTGACGTTGGAGCTGCATCATCAACGTCATTGAACCTGACTATCGAGAATAATAAGATTCTCAGAGTTCATCAGAGATATTTGACTTCAGGACAGGGTGCATACGGAATACAAATCGCGGCAGCAACCGGTGCCGGGCACATAATCCGTAATAATTTTATTACAGATATTAATAATACAATTGTTAGTTCTTCGGTGAGTTCGCTGTCTGGTGTTTTCGGTATTCGAATTTCAAGCGGAACGAACTACAAAGTATATAATAACTCTGTTAATCTATTCGGCCCTTTTCTTTCGGGTGCGTCAAATTCTCTTTCTGCATGTTTGAATTTAGCTTCAACAGTTACAACTGGCTGCGATGTGCGGAATAATATTTTTTCTAATACAAAAAGCGGTGCTTCGGCAACATCCATGTATGTGTGTATATATTTCCCTTCTGCTACTCTCACCTCCTCTTACAACTTAACATTAAATAACAACGCGTATTACCAGGGTTCAGTTACTGGGCAAAGCGGAATCGCGCAGAAATCAATAACATTTTCTGCGGCCAACCTGTACACAGCGGCGAATTTCGATCCTGCCACAACAACACCTTCAACAAATTTGAGGTCGTACTCAAGTTTATTGTCGGTTGCCGGA
>CBIHPU010000605.1:0-2575 GCA_966211935.1 uncultured bacterium
CAAATATTTCTGGTGTCTGGGATAGTTTTCTCGCAAAATTTGACAGCGGTGGTGTATTGATATGGTCAACATACCACGGTGGTCCGGTTGACGAAAGTGCTTTTGGGTGCACCGTTTCCAATAATCATGTTTACATGACCGGAAATACTACCAGCTCTTCTTTTGTAAGTACGTCAGGCACACATCAAATTGGTTTTGGAGGAGGTGAAGATGTTTTTCTGGTCAAGTTTACTGCAAATGGAAATTTGTTATGGGGTACATATTTTGGCGGAGCTGGAATTGACAGAGCTAAAAAAGTGAAAACAGACTTATTAGGTTACGTCTATATTGCAGGTTATACGTCGAGCAGTGATTCAATAGCTACACCCGGCTCGCATCAATCGTCATATGGCGGCGCTGGTATTGGAAATTATGGCGACGCTTTTTTGGCAAAGTTTGATTCATCCGGTCTCTTAACATGGAGTACTTATTATGGTGGCGCAAAGGATGATGAAGCGATTGATATTGCTGTGAAGGATACATTTATTTATTTGACAGGCGAATCCAGAAGCACAACGCAGATATCAACGCCAAACACTTACCAGAATAGTGTGAGTTCTGGTTTTACGGAAATGTATCTTGCAAAATTTAATTTAAGTGGAGTTAATTTGTGGGGAACTTACTTCGGTGGAACTGGTAATGACATTGGCCATTCGGTTCTTGTTGATCCTGTCAATGATTTATACATTTGCGGGACTTCTGATGCTTCGTTTCCTACAACGTCTGGAGCACATCAGGTAACACATTCCGGTATTGGAAGCGACGGGGCCATAGTAAAATTCAAGGAAACAATTTTCACCGGGCTAAAACCAATCGAATGGGATAAAGTTTTTCTAAACATTTTTCCGAATCCAAGCAATTCGGAAGTATCGATTCAATCACGTGAAGAACTATGTCTGGAAATTATAAATGAATTAGGTCAAACAATTCAACCTGTAGAATTAAATTCTGGAAATAATTTTCAAGTCACTCTGAACAATTTATCTCCCGGTATTTACTGCTTTAAGGAACAAAGAGGAAGAATCATTGGAAATAAATTTGTGATAGTACGGTAGTATCGGTCTAAAATTCAAGATATGCATAGCAGAATAGTTTTCCATGATAGATGTTTTAATTTCATTTTTAATTTGTATTCATTGCGCGCGATAATTTAAAGTGTTGATTGACTCAAAGGTTTTATCATATTGTTTCACCTTTCTGGTTAAAGTTGACTCCAACTGATAGTTTTTCTTATAATTTTCGTCTTCAAATTATTCTTGTCTTTATAAATAAAAAACACATTATTTCCTTTTATTCTAAAATTCTTAATAAAGAAATAGTCTTTTAATTCAGATTTATGAGTGAAAATATTCATGCTTTTATCGTAGCGATAAAGTGTTAATATTCCATTTTTATTGACACTTGAAAATATCAGTGAACGGGCGTCGTAGTCTATATATAGTTTAGGGGAAATTTCTGCAAAGTCTGTTAATTGAATTTTATTGATCAGGGTTCCATCAGTAGTGTATGAATACCTGAATTTGTTGGTGTAATCGAATAGAATAAAACTGCTGTCAATTTTTTTCATTTCAGATTCTACCGGTTTCAATAGCATTTGATAGGTTTCTTCAACCGGGACTTCTTCTCTCAGTTTGTCAATATTTTCTTTTATTTCTGTTACTGAAGTAAGATAGTTTTCGCCTTTCCGCCTTTCGCGCAAGAAATAATTGATGTTTGCGTCTTGGTTAAATCCTTTTATTGCTGAGCTGTCTGCAACGCATGCAATAATTTTTCTATTGGAAACAGTTCTTTCATCGTACAGATAATAAGTGTTTTTCAGTTTGCGATATTCTTTTACTTTGAAAATATATTTACTTCCATTATAACATTCGCAGGGCTGCAAGAGCTGGTAAAAATCACTTACCTGGTATGGTTTCAATAAAATTAATGTCTGGTAATTGTAATAAACCTGGTAAACACTGTCACGAGTCAGTATCTGAAGATTTTCAAAACAATCTCTTTTTATGCTCTCAGCTTTGAACGATAGTTCTTTTTTTAAGATTCGGTTTCCATTTACATCCATTAAAAGTAACACAGGAAACTTTCTGCCCATATCAGTGAGAGCAAGTATGTAATCGTCGTAAAATTCAAAATCCAGAAATACGACCTGATTATTTTCTTCAAACGTCTCAGTTCGCTGCGATTTAACGGTTACTTCTTCAAGCGTAACTTCTTTTGCTTTCAGATATAATAGATTATTATTTTTTTTAATATCGTTTACTGATATCCTTTCTAACCAATAGCCAAGTTGATATATTACGAGTGTATCTGTAGATTTAGCATATATTTTAACTAATCCCGCTTCATCTGTCTGTGCAGATGCGTTGTTACCTTTCACAATAACATAACAGTACCTAATCGGTTCCTTTGTGTTAATGTCCGAAATTTTAAATTCAATGAAATCATTTTGTGAAAACGAAATATGTGAAACGAGAAAAAAAATAAAAAGATAGTAAATGAAATTGCTTTTTAAATTTGGTCCTCCTTTGCTCATGAG
>CBIHPU010000606.1:0-2571 GCA_966211935.1 uncultured bacterium
CTGAAATTGCCCGCTCATTTCTATATTCGTATGACTTACCTTCGCTTTTAAAGCCGGCGCGATTTCCCATTGTTGTTTCTTCATCAGCCTTTTCTTCCGGTGTGAAAGAAACGGAGTCGCCTTTTACAATAATTTCCTGAACATTAGTGTCCGCCAGCTGTCCGTCAGAATTATTAATATTTTTGTTTTCCATCGATTTTGATTCAGCAACCGCTACATCTTTTTCCGGCTGATTCAATTTAGGAGCAATCATATACACCAACCCAATCACAAACACCAGAGAAGCTGCGGCGCTGATCCAGAAAATCACTCCGCGTTTGTTTTTCTTATCATGCAACTCCTCATCAATGTGTTCGTTGATGCGCTGCAGCCTGTCACGGTTCTTCACCATTTTAAGACCTTCAAGCGCCTCCTTCTCAAAATCATCCATAGCCGGCTCAGCAGAACCTGCATCAATGATCCTGAAAAGATCTTCCGCACTCAATGATTTATTTTTATTCTCTTCTTTCATTTATGTCTTATCACGTATCCAAATAATCCAATATTAAATTTTTTCCGACAACAGGAGCAACAGCATTATCACCGCAGCCGCGCCACCTTCAGCCTTGCCAAGTTTCATTTTCAGGTTTCTTTTTCCATTCTGAATAAAACTCTTCACATTATTCAAACTATAACCGGTTTCAGCAGCAATCTCCTGGTAACTCTTTTCGCGCAGGTAAAACATCCTGATGCAAATTCGTTGTTCTTCACTTAATTCCTCTATGGCTTTTTCAAGCGCTGTAAGCTGAACTTCCTTGTCTTTTGCATTTAGATGCTCATCCGGATCATTTTCCATAAGCACCTTCATACTTTGCTGATATTCCAGGTCCTTTTTCAATTTTGACTGAGCCGAACGCAAATGCATGAGACAGCTGTTTTTGCTATATGTATAAAGCCAGCTTTTAAAATATTCGACCTTATGTTTGGCCAGATCATCGAGTAATTTGGTAAAAATGTTAATTACCATATCCTCCGCCTCTTCCTCGTTTTTCAGGTATTTCATACACAAACCAAATACCAAATGCGAATAGCGCTTATAGATTATCCCGACTATGACCTTATTACCGTTTTGCTGATACTCATTAATAAGATCAGAATCCGGCATGTCGTTATATTTTTCGGGATAAAGCATGGATTCTAACAAATTTACACCTTTGTTAACAAAGAAAAAAGAGTGGCTTAGTTAAGATTAGCAACAAATCGATAAAGAAGACGAACCATAAGAAAATATGAATTTAAACGGCCCGGCTTATATTAAGTATATAACTAATATTTATATTAGACGAAACAGAAAAACCTTTAGTACTGCAGAAGCAATTGAGGAAAGATGAGTTTGAGACCCCGCTATATTTTTATCCTTCTATTTATTTGTCAATTTGGGTTTTCCCGGCTCAATCACGACTCTGTTTTTAAAGACATGAGACAGCGATACTCGAATGACTCTGTATGGCTGGATGAACTTAGCACATTAGTAGAGAATCTGGAAAACTCAGAGGACTGGAGAGTTTTGAACGATTCGGTTTTGATCTGGAGCAGAAAAAAAACAGAAGAAAAAACCATAAAGGAAAGATCCTTTTTTTTCTTCCTCTATGCCAATGCAATAAATAACAAAGGGTTATACATGAGGGAAATGGGTAAAACGGATTCCGCTTTATACTATTACAAATTTGCAGCTGATATTGCAAGGAAAAATAATCGACGCGATCAGCTGGCAGGCACAATTAACAATATTGCTTTTGTTTACAGTAAAAAAGGTGATTATAAGGCTGCACTGAACTATTATTTTGAGGCACTGAGAATATTTACAGAACTGAACATTTATAAAGATGTTGCAAGAGCGAAAAACAACATAGGTTACATTTATTACGAGGAAGGTGAAATAGATCTGGCATATAAATATTTTAAAGAAAGCGCAGAAGAGGTAAAAAAGTTAGGCGATATGAAGGCCTATTGCAGTTCCGTCATTAATTACTCTGGAATATTAAAACAAAAGGGAGATACAGCAACTGCCAGAAAAAACATTAATGAATTAATTCCGATATCAAAAGAACTGAATGACCGGAAAATCCAGGCATTTATCTACTTTAACCTTGCCTCCTTATGGTTTGACCAAAACCTGGATTCAGCACTTAAATTTTATAAACGGGCGCTTGAACTTCGGCAAGAAATAAATAATCAACCGGGGATTATCTCCTGTAAGTCAAGGATTGGCAACATCTATTATCTCCAGGGTAAAAAAGCTGAAGCAAAAAAAATACTTACGCATACATTCAACCTGGCACTAGCCACCGGGTATGTTTCCGAACAACGTGAAATTGCGAAGTCACTTTGGCAAATATTCAAAGATGAAGGTGATGCGAAGCAATCTCTGAAGTTTTATGAGCATTACATACTCATGAATGACAGCATGCGTCAGCAGCAAAGTAAAAAAGAAGGGATTAGGAAAATGTTTCAGTATGAGTTCAATAAAAAATCGGCCGCTGATTCTGTGAAGTATGCAGAACAGAAAAAAATAACGGAGGCCAGAATTAC
>CBIHPU010000607.1:0-2562 GCA_966211935.1 uncultured bacterium
AAATTTAGGATAATTTCCGCCGACAGGCTAACCGGGTTTGTGAATTCCTGTTATAAGTGCGTACACATTATAGCCAACCAGCAGAAGCGTAAATGCGATACCAATTACAGCAGTCAGGGGAATGTTGCGGAAATTAAAAGGAATACGGAAAGGGCGTTCAACATCCTGGCATTTTTTTCTGAGGATAATAACTGCAATGTTAACCAGCAGGAATGTCAATAGGACAAAAAAGTTAGCGAAGAAAGCAACGGTTTCCAGTTTTCCAATGGCAGCAAAAGCTATCATCAATAATCCAATAAAAACCAAAGCCGTAAAAGGAATCTGTCTTTTTGGAGAAACAAAGGCCAGCCATTTTAATTTTCTGCTTTCTTCACCCATTTCACGCAACACTCTTGAACTTCCCATCATATTGGACAAAATGGTATTGCTGGTAGAGAACAAAGCGATGAATGCTACTATGGTTAGTCCTGTTATACCCATATGCGTCTCCACAACGTCAGACAAAGGATGATCGGTTTTATCCAGTTCCTGCCAGGAAAGAACGCTCACAGAACAAATTGCTACCAAAATATAAACGGTTGCAACAATGGCCGAAGAGGCGAAGAGCGCGATTGGAATCTTCTTTTCAGGTTTTTTTGTTTCCTCACTAAGTTTAACAATATCTTCAAATCCAACATAAGCGAAGTAACTAAGCGATGCGCCAATCATCAATCCAGTGAATCCCTGTTCCGGCATCTCAAACAAATTGACTTCTCCAATATGCCGTATCCCGACATAAATTACCATCAATAATCCAATAAATTCAATACTCGTAAAAATGATATTTACAACGGAAGATTGTTTAATTCCAGCCACATTCACGAGCCAGATAATTAATATTACACCAGACGCACCCATAAAAATCGGTACTTCCAGTAGCTGTGATAAATATCCAGCAAAAGCGAGAGACACAGTAGCCCCGCTTACAATTCCATTGGCTGAAATGAGCAAACCTGTAACAATTGCCATTTTTTTGTTCATGGCCTGTTTGAGATAAACGTATTCGCCACCCGCCCGTGGGAAAATACTCACCAATTCCGCATATGAGAATGCAGTCATGAGCGCGGTAAACGCTGAAATTAAAAATGACAACCACATCATGTTGCCACCGTAGCCGGCAACTTTACCAACAATAGCATAAATGCCGGCGCCAAGTATTGATCCGGTTCCAAAAAATATTACTTCCGCTACGCCAAGCGTTCTTTTTAATTCGCCCATGATTTGCTACAGTACCAGTTCGGAACAAAAAACGTGCGACCTGAAAGGATTATTAATATTTCTGATACCGAAAATATGAAGTGGGAACATACTTCCTGAATTTCTTACTGCTGTAATTGCGATATAAGTCGCTTTTCTTTTCAAAGCGTTACAATCTTACCTGTCATCCATTTAAACCTGTAAATCGTCGATTTGTATATCAATTTTTTCAACTCAGTTTCGATAAGTTTTCATTATTAAACGATTCATCCGCTAATACAATCGCTCATTCGAAACCTAATTATTTAGGCTTAAAACAACGGTTATATTTAATATCAATTTTTAGTTAAATTTGAGAAGTACGTGTGTTCTCCCTTTAATTCAAATCCGACTTTATTGTCCAGTGAAAAATAAATTACTTTCTCTTTTATTTTTTGTTGTAGCTGCATTATCGTCAGTTCAATTGCATGCCGATATTATTCTTCAGGAGTATTTCAACGCCGGAGTTGTACCTGCAGGTTGGACAAATAACGCTATACAGGGAACAGCAGTCTGGAACGTGCAGCTTGCACCGGCATTCGGGTCAGGAAGCGGAACATACTATGCCGTGTTCAATGACGCAGCGCTTGGATCAGGAGTAACTCCAAACCAGGCACAGCTTGCAACTCCTTCTTTAAATTGCAGCGGAAGAACCGCAGTATACCTGAATTTCAAACACCACTGGTATGGAGTTGAATCAACTCATGGCTACGTGGAGATTTCCAATAACGGAGGAACTACATGGACAACAATATTCGATTATGAAAAAACTACGCGGGGTTCTTTAGCAGCCCCTCAGGATACAACATTCAACATTACCGCGTGGGCAGCTAACCAGGCAAACGTAAAAGTTCGCTTTCGCTACCATGACAACTTACTCGCGGGTCAATTCTGGTATATTGATGACATAACAATTTATAGTGATCCGGACGCGGGCATTACGAACCTTGTTTCACCAGGATATCTTGGATGCTCGTCAGTTTATGGAACAACGGAGAGCGTAACGGTAACCATAAAGAATTTTGGTTTTCTCCCAATAAGCAATATTCCTGTTACCTGTGAAATAACAGGTGGAATTACAACAACGCTGAACGGAACATACGCAGGGGCGATTGCACCAGGCGCTACCGCTAACTATACATTTGCAACTACTGTGAACATGAGCGCGCAGGCGCTCTACAATTTCAAAATATACACAAGCCTTACCGGAGATGAATATCTTTTTAATGACAAATTAATTACTTCGCGCCAGCAGGTAATAAATACTTATCCATACCAGGCTAATTT
>CBIHPU010000608.1:0-2561 GCA_966211935.1 uncultured bacterium
CTTCTCAATGGATCTGCAAAAGATAAATGTTCATTTTGTTACCTGCGCGGCTCATAAATTTCACGGACCAAAAGGCGTTGGTTTTCTTTACATCAACAATAAGATTAAGATTGATCCGATGATATACGGCGGATCTCAGGAAAGAAATATGCGTGGAGGAACAGAGAATGTGTATGGAATTGTTGGACTTGCAAAGGCACTCGAGATCTGTTATCGTGAGATGGAAGAACACCAGATGCAGATACGCGGACTAAAAGAATACATGCTAAACAAGATTCAGACTGAAATTCCGGGAGCTGAAGTGAATGGAGAAAGTGGCGATCACAGCCTGTACACAGTATTAAATGTTTTATTGCCACAGACTGAGAACGCGGAAATGTTGTTATTCAACCTGGACATAGCGGGCATTGCCGCTTCTGGTGGCAGCGCATGCAGCAGCGGAAGCAACGTTGGTTCTCACGTGTTACGCGCGCTTGGTATTGACATGAGCAGACCTTCTGTCCGTTTTTCGTTCAGCAAATACAATACGCGCGAAGAAATTGATTACGCCGTTTCAAAACTCGCAGCTCTATTCAAAGTCAGTGAGAAAGTTGATGTAAAACCCTGACCCGTGATTTTTTTCTTTAGAAAACAGAATTCCGGATTTATTATTCTATTTCTTATTCTGTTTGTATCTTCCTGTCTTCACGCGCAATCCTACCACGAAAAATTTAATTCACTTATTGGCACACGTGACACTATTGCGTTGGAAAAAATTTTGAAGGAGTGGGAGAAAGATTCTTCAGGCAACGCCGAACTATACACTTCCTGGTTTAATTATTACATAGTTAAGGGAAGAAAAGAAAACAACGTTTCACCGTCAGACTCCGTTTTGATTCTGAAAGACTCAACAGGCAAAGCAATTTATTCTGTTCGCGGAGAATATTATTACGTAGAAACAATCGCAAAGGGATTAAAAAAGTTGAATGAAGGAATAAAAAAACATCCCGCGCGTCTTGACATGTATTTTGGAAAAGCGTGGTTGTTTGGTGATATGGGGAAAGCAAACGAACAGGCAGATGTGATTGTCACTGTTATTGAAAAAAGCAGGAAAAACAAAAATAAATGGTTGTGGACAAACAACCAACCGCTTGCGGATGCAAAGGCGTTTATGCTTAAGAATATCCAGAATTATCTTGTTCAAATGCTGGAACAGCAAAAAGTTGACGCAGCACAAAAAGCGTGCAAAAGCATTCTAAGCGTTTATCCCAGTCACGTTGAAACCTTATGCAATTATTCCGTTTCATTTTTTTACAAAAACGATTACGATAAAGCAATTGAGATCCTGAATAAAGCTGAGAGCATAGAACCGCGGGACGTTGTTGTGCTGACGAATATGGCCTATGCATACAGGCAAAAAAACGACAAGGCAAAAGCGAAAATATATTTTGAAAAAGTTTTGGAATACGGAGACGATGCAGACAAGGATTACGCGCGGGGGCAACTGGAAGAACTAAAAAAAGAAAAATAATGGACATCGTTACACCGCGTCTGAAATTACTCTCATGCAATTTGTCTATAGTAGAATCAGTTTTAAAAGGTGATGACGCGATAGCTGAAACCTGCAAAATCAATGTGACCCCGAACTGGACAATGTTTGGCGAACCCGCGTTCAGATGGAGCCAGAGTAAATTAAATGAAAACCCTTCAGAACAGAAATGGCTTTCTTACTTAATTGTTTTAAAAGCGGAAAATATACTGATCGGCAGTTGCGGTTATAAGGGAGGTCCAACTCCAGACGGAACAGTTGAAATAGGATATGAGCTTGCAGAAACTTACAGGGGGAAAGGACTTGCAAAAGAACTTGCAAAAGCGCTTGTGCAAAATGCTTTTTCCGATAAGAACATAAACAAAGTAGTCGCTCATACACTCGCGGAAACTAATGCATCCGGAAGCATTTTAAAATATTGCGGCATGGTAAAAACTGCAGAGCTGGCAGACCCTGAAGATGGGTTGATTTGGAAGTGGGAAATAGAGAAAACCTAATTAATCCTATCTGTTGAATAGACGAAAGAATCATCAACATGAATTGAGATTTATTCAGCATGATAATTAGTGGCATTCAATGCTAATTAGTGCCGGATCAAGGAAAAAATAGACACATTCTCGCTTTACTTTCTTATTTTAGTCATTCAAAATATTTCAGATATGTCTACAAAAATCAACATAGGAGTTATCGGCTCGGGAGCAATGGGTTCAGGAATTGCACAGGTTGCAGCTACCGCCGGTCACCAGGTGTATATTTATGATACTAATACGGACGCGTTAAAACGTTCCGCCGTGGCACTTGAGGGCACTTTGAACAAGCTGGCAGAAAAACAAAAAATATCTGCTCACGATGCCAGGGATATATTCTCCAGGATAAATTTTGTAAGCTCGCATTCAGACAGCGGACTAACTTCCTGCGCGCTCATCATTGAAGCTATTGTGGAGAGTCTTGAAATGAAACAGAAAGTTTTCGGGCAGGTGGAGAAAGCAGTTTCTGCTACAGCAATTCTGGCGAGCAACACTTCTTCACTCAG
>CBIHPU010000609.1:0-2560 GCA_966211935.1 uncultured bacterium
AGTGAATGGCTTTTTTATTTATGAAGCTGCAAGAAATATATTTACGGGTAAAAGCTCTGAATAAAGTGGTGATGTTGATGATGTTTAAATCTGGAACAAGAATATAACCGGAACATTTTCTATTTGAAATACTGCAACGTTGTGCAATCGCACTTTAAAGGCTTCTAAGCAGAGTACTTTTATTAATCGACAAGTCACTTCATAATAAATTGTATCCAGACTTTTCCTGAAGTCACCGTGGAGGTTTCAAACACAAAGATTTTTGGGCTTTTGATTGCAAAGTCACTCCCGCTAAAAACCCAACGGAAACGTGGAGACTTTGGCGAAGACTCCCGCAAGGTCACCCCAACTTTTTGAAGAACAATGCGGAGACTTTGGCAAAGACTACCCCAACTTCTAAAGAACAATGTGGCAACTTTGGCGAAGATTCAATCTCCGATGTTACTAATTGCTTCAGCATTGTGTAAACTTTATTTTTTAAAGGAAAAACGAAGCAATTGATGTTGTTGTGGATTAATTATCCTGATATCCCTCAGGCTAATATATCCCGAACGTAAATCCAGATTCGCTGGTACGTTTTTTTCATCAGCAGATTATTAAATTGTCCACACAATGCCCGGAACGGATTCCGAACTGCGCGTCGTTATAACCGACGACAGTATAAATGATCATTTCTTTATAAAGAAAGCCCTGACGGAACACGGGAACATTCAGGTTACTTCATTATATGACGGCGAGGAATTGATTAACTATCTTTTGAAAAGGGATAAATACAAGGATTCTGATCACAAAACTCCTCACATTGTACTGGTGGATGTAAATATGCCGCGACTTAGCGGATTTGAAACCCTGCAGCAACTTGACCAGTACCCGGAAATGAAAGATATTTTTTTTGTGATCTTCAGCAGTTACTACGACAACCAGACTTTTCAAAGCAAAAATCTGAAAGTAGTTTTCTACAACAAACCAATGTCACTGCAAGGTTACAAGGAAGTGCTTGATAAAATTATTGAGGCTTACGGCGTCGTGATCACTTAATCATACTTCCAGAGATCCTTCCAGCCAGAAGGAAAACCTTTGACCCATAATAATACTATTGGCAAAATCCAGTTGGATGCACGCTCAACAAATTCCAACACCGGCATTCCGGCAAGTGGTCTGCTCAACGCTGTCATAAACGCCCAGAATGCAGTCCAGAACATTAACGCGCGGACTGGATGAAACAACATAGCAACCGCAACGATCACATCAATTCCCCCAATAACAGGCAACATAACAGCTGCAGTAGCATCAGAAAATCCAAACGCGGTAATTAATGGAATCCATTCTGGCTTTCCTATCAGCGCCAATATACCATGACCGAGGAAAGTTGCAAAAACGCCAAAGCGAATCAGTATCTCAAAAACCTTTGTTCCGGAAATGGAGATAGCGCGACGTTTATTTTTTTCAAATGTAGTTTGCATGACAAAAGTATTTAAAGAAGTCCAGCCTGATAAACACCAGACTGAACTTCAAATTAAAATATTCTCTTATAAAATTCTCTGAACCGGTTTCTTTTCTTTGTTCACTTTTGAATGATAAGCAAAGCATTATCCTCCTGCTCGCCCATCTTTACCTGCAATGAATACGTTCCACTTGCCAGCGTTGAAACGTCATAGGTTTTTTTAAACTTGTCGGTTTCTTTCTTTTCTTTTCTATTCAGAACCTCGCGACCCGTCATATCAAAAATCTGAACAGTAGCTTCTCCCTGAGCAGGTGAAACGTAGTTCAATGTCACTTCAGACTGCGCTGGATTAGGATAAACAGCTATTGTATTAAAGACCTGCGAACCAGAATTAGTTCCTATTCCTGTTGTAATCCCACCGGTTTTATTAATGGTAAAATCATCGATGACAGTTCCATTGTTGTCATACGTGGTCCCGGTAAGGGTATTTCCATTAATATTGAACGTACAGAAGTTGTAAGAGCTTTTATACGTTTCAATAGCCCATGTTGGCGAACCCGAATATAATGGAGCTCCTGCTCCTCCGCAAACAATCTGGCAACGTCCCTGGTTTGCACCGCTACCATACTCAGATACAGCACTCGAAGTGCTAACATTTCTATTGATTGGTTTTGTACGCTCATACATGTGGTCGTGACCATTTACAATCAGATCAACACCAAAATCGTCAAACGCTTTCCACCAGGTGTTCCAGTAACCGTTCATTTCACCTGAGTGATTTCCGATCGTATAAAACGGACGGTGAAAAGAAATCACCTTCCATACAATTGATGGGTCTGCAGCCGCCGCAGCTAGAGTACTTACCAGCCATGCAGCCTGAGCCGAGTTACCGGGATCTTCAGAATTCAGCGTAATGAACATCGCGTTACCGTATTTGAAAGAATAATACAAGTTTGTATTGTTCGCTTTAGGTAACTCGAAAATGTTCTTGTAAGTCGGAACACTTTGCGCGTCGTGATTTCCCAGCGCATGATAAACGATGTTATTTTCAAGGTAATCCTGTCCGCTATTGAACCAGTTGTTCCACTCTGAAGTTGAACCTCCATTATCAACAAT
>CBIHPU010000610.1:0-2560 GCA_966211935.1 uncultured bacterium
AAAGATATACTGCTTCCTCACAAGCGGTATCTCCGGCGCCAACAATTGCGACCTCTTTTCCTTTATGAAAAAATCCGTCGCATACAGCACAGGCGCTAACTCCACCTGATTTTAATCTTTCTTCTGATGGAAGTCCAAGATATTTTGCTTCCGCGCCAGTTGACAATATTACGGTGTGTGCCTGAACAATTTCTTCATCGTTCACCCACACTTTATGCACGGGGCCTGTGAAATCAACTTTGGTTACTAAACCAAAACGTATCTCTGTACCAAAACGCTCAGCCTGCTTTTTAAAATCTTCCATCATTTCAGGTCCCTGTACACCTTCCGGATAACCGGGATAATTTTCGACCTCGGTTGTGGTCATCAATTGACCTCCCTGCTGCATTCCGGTAATCATTATTGGTTTAAGATTAGCGCGCGCCGCGTAAATTGCCGCGGTATATCCTGCGGGACCAGATCCTACGATCAGGCATTTATGAATTTGGCTCATATTTACTCTTTAAAAAGTTTATGCAAAATTATCTATTCCCCGCTGCGCAGGAAATGATGTGAATTACTTTTGAAATCTGTTTCCCTGAAGGAAAAAATCGGATCATTGCAACCGAACTCCCTTAATATAAGTGCCGTAGCCGCACCATAAACCAATTCCGTCACCACTTATATTAGATTCAAGCGTGGATGGAGATGCAAAAGGATTTCCGTTACTCATCAGATTCAGATAATATGAGCGAAGGTAACGGTACTCTTTATTTCCGATAGAGCAGAATTTTACTACAACCGAATCTCCTTTTTTAAAATAACCGCGTTCAATGTTGGAGTCTTCAATATTCTGGCTGTTCGGCTCAACACCGCGATCATAAGCGAAATCAAACTCTTTTCCATCAATAAATTTATCATCGAACGCGCTGTTGAACGGAGCAAGAAATCTCGAGTCTTTATTGATGCGCATTGCATACCAGCGATATTGATTTTGTACGCCGGCCGGTTCTTTAAAATGTGCCCAGATAAATCCGAGCGAATCATTTACTTCCGGTTTAAAAAACAAACTGTCAAGTGGCACAGCGGGCAGCAAATTCGTTGTTGAGGTCCAGGTTTTCCCATTTATTGTTACTGTCAGGTCATAAGTTCGGCCTGTAACTCCTGTCATGGTCATAGCCTGGTAATAAAGTCCCTGACCCGGAAACAATTCTTTCAACGTGTCAACACTAACTCCATCATAAACGGTCACCACAGCGCCCTTTACAAAATATTGTTCATAATCCGTGTAAGCGGAATTGCCAAAGTAGGGCGCGGTCCAGGTTAGCAATACATATGGTTTTTCATTTGGTTCAACAACTCCTTCAACAACCAGGCGTTGCTGATAGTCCGGGACTTTTATGTCAATTTCTTTCGTGCATGAAAAAAATATCAATGCAAGAAGAAAAAATAAAATATTGTTTACTGTTCTCATTTTTAAAATTTAAAATTCCATGTTACGCTAGGCAGTACCGGAAACAACGAAACCTGTTTGGCGGAAACTTTAAAGTTCCCTTCGGTAAAGTCCCCTTCTGTTGCGAAATAAATAAAATAAGGATTCATCCTGTTATACGCGTTGAAGACAGAGAACGACCAACTGGATTGATAACGTGTTGCCCATGTTTTCGGAACTGTGATGGTAGAAATGTCTTTTCCTTTTTTTGTATACCGTTTCACCAGTCTCTCTTTGCGTTTTTCTATTTGTTTTTTTCTGTCAGGCGTGTATGTTGCAGAAAGGTCCATTCTGTGATAAGGTGCGAAGCGATAACTGTTCCTTAATCCGTATATCGTCATAATATCACCTTCAAAATAGGCGAGAGCGTTTGGTAATGTTCCTGTATTTCCTGTTCCGTAAACCCAGATTGTTGAAAAGGTCCATCTTGGATTCAATTCATATGCGAGAACAACAGAAACATCGTGCCTTCTGTCGTATTTAGCGTAAAACTCCAGGCCAAGATTTATTTCATCAAACTGCCTTTTTGTCCATGACAATGTGTATCCTACCCAGCCGGTAAGTTTTCCTGTTCTTTTCTTTACAAAGAATTCCGCTCCGTACGCCCAGCCTTTTCCGTAAGTGAAACTGTTATCCGGGTTATCAAAAACATTATCCTGTGGCTGTGATCCATCTTTATATTCAATAAGATTTTTCATGTCCTTGTAGTAGATCTCGAAAGAAGTTTCGAATGCGTCATCTTTAAAGTTTTTGAAAAAACCAGCCGCATACTGATTGCCTATCTGCGGTTTGATCAATTCAGTACACGGCATCCAGACATCTGTAGGAAGAGATACAGCGGAAATCGAAGCGAGATGTATATATTGGAAATTTCTTGTGTAACTAGCTTTGATGGAAGAAGATTTTCCAAGAGCGAAGCGAACTGAAGCGCGTGGCTCAATGCCGTTGTAATCAACTATTTTTTTTCCGGTTGAATGGCGTATGGTATCGATTATTTTTCCGAATTCATTTTTTACGAAACGCGTAAATGGACCAACCTGCGCGAAATAACTGGCCCGCAATCCTGCATTCAGTTTCATCCAGTCTGTT
>CBIHPU010000611.1:0-2551 GCA_966211935.1 uncultured bacterium
AACTAAGCAAAATGATTCTTCCCCGATTATTTTCAGGCGTAGAAATCCGGTTAAGAAAAATTATGAGTGTCAAAAAGGGAAATAAATCCCTAATAAAAATCAGAAAACTGAAACTATTCAGTGTAGCAGACTTGATTATATTTTGTTTCTGAATGCGGCAACAGCAGCGCGAACGCTACCATATTTTAAAAGCAGCTTTTGTGCTTTTGGATAATCGAGATCAAGTTGTTTTGCCACCATTCTTGTTCCGCGATCAACAAGCTTATTATTGCTTAGTTGCATGTCAACCATTTTGTTTCCCTTCACGCGTCCAAGTTTAATCATTACGCTTGTGGAAATCATATTTAAAACCAGTTTTTGCGCTGTACCGCTTTTCATGCGCGTACTTCCCGTCACAAATTCAGGACCAACAACAACCACAACCGGAATCTTTGCAGCTTTAGCTACCGGACTATCAGCGTTACATACTATGCAGCCGGTGATGATTTTCTTTTCGTTACATTTTTGCAACGCGCCCACAACGTAAGGTGTTGTTCCAGACGCTGCAATACCTATCACAACATCTTTTTTGTTGATGTTGAATTTTTTCAGATCCTTCCATCCTTGTTTCAGATCGTCTTCAGCAAATTCAACCGCTTTTCTTATCGCGGCATCGCCACCGGCAATCAGGCCAATAACTTTTCCGTGTTCAATTCCGTAAGTCGGTGGGCACTCGGAAGCGTCTACAATACCAAGTCTTCCGCTTGTTCCCGCTCCAATATAAAATAGTCTACCGCCCTTTTTCATTTTAGACGCAACAGCTTTTACCAATTTTTCAATTTGCGGTATGGCCTTTTCCACTGCCTGCGGAACCGTTTTGTCTTCTTTGTTCATATTGACAAGAAGATCTCTGATCTTCATCTTTTCAAGATCCTTGTATGACGAATCAGCTTCTGTTGTTTTCGTGAACATGATGAAATTATTTTTCTGAAACCTGACTCTTTATTTCAATCCTGTAATCTTCCAATGCAAGATCAATCACTTTCATCGCTTCCTCTTTTCCATAAATATCAGTTATCTCACAGGCTTTATTTTCTTCGCCCGGCATATTTTTATAGGTGAGAAAGTAATGTTTGAGCCTTGTGATTATTGCTGGCGGACAATCCTCAAGGGATTTCCACTGAGAATAAATCTCGTCTTTGGCCATAACTGCGATGATTTTGTCATCTGCTTCATTTTTATCGATTAACCGAAATCCTCCAATGGGAATAGCCTCCAGTATTATATCGCCATGCGGAATGTTTCTTTCAGTAAGTACAAGTATATCGAGCGGATCACCATCACCATATTTTACGGGGCGATTACTTTTTTGCGCGGCGTATTCTCCAATTCCTTTTCCGCAGAAAGTTTGCGGTACAAAACCATATAAGGCAGGAACGGTATTTGAAAATTTCTGGGGGCGATCTACTTTAAGGTAACCTGACTGCTTATCAATTTCATATTTTATAGTATCTGAAGGAACAATTTCAATATAAGCGGTAACCGATGCAGGTGCATTTTCGCCACTTGAAATACCGTGCCAGGGATGAGGTTTATATAGGTTTAATTTTTTCATGTTATTTTAAGAATCTTTTGATAAGCAGAAGAAACATCACCATTGCAGCAACAGATACAGCTATGAGTATGATCTTAGTGTTTGAATTTGGTTGTTCATTCGTATGTCCCAAAGCTTTGGTTGGTTTTTCCGCTTTCAACTCCTTAACGCCGAGATTATTTTTCAGCCAGGCTAATTCATCTTTTGCACTGAGGCCGTAGGCAATCTGATCAACTTCCGCGAAATCTGACGAGAGTAATTTCCTGCTCCTTGAACAGAATTCAACTTTAATTTTTTCAACCTGAACATATTCTCCATAAATGATCCACTCCTCACCTACAGAAAAATTCATCATGCACGAAGTTGAACAATCGTAAAACGCTTCTATATTTTTTGTTGTATTGCCAAAATACAATTCATCCACCTGGAACACGCATGTGCCCAAATCCCGGCATTCACCAACGCTCATTACTTTGCCTTTAAAAACAATTTGCTTCGGATTCGCAGGGTTGAACAGTTCTTTCGTTAATGGAGGGAAAGCGCCGCAGTTGCACGCGTTTACAGGAAAGGAAATGAGAGTGCTTATTATTGCGAAGAATAAAAAGAAATTTTTCTGTTGGAGACGAAAAGATCTTGTCATAATTATTTTTTATCGCGTCCTGGCTTTGACAGAATTCGTGTTACTTTTTTATAGCTGCTTTTTTCAAAAATAGCAGAATCATTTGCTGCCATCCACGTGAGCCAGATTCCGAATGGAAGAAAGATTATGGTTGAACCCCACAACCCGGTAAACGCGTCTACTGCTCCCTCCAGGTATGATTTTTCCAATGATGTTTTCACTACGTGATAAAAAATAAACATCACTAAAGAAATTACTACCGGCATCCCCAGCCCGCCTTTCCTTACTATTGCTCCAAGGGGCGCTCCCACAAAAAACAGCACAATACAGGCAACGGGCAGCGTTAGTTTTTTGTGCCA
>CBIHPU010000612.1:0-2547 GCA_966211935.1 uncultured bacterium
AGATTGCAAGCATAGTGGAAGGAAATGACACCAAAATTCTAAGCCTGAATGTTACTTCCGCACCTGATTCAAAAGAAATTGAAGTGACCATTAAGGTCAATAATGAAGATCTGTCAAGAATATTGCAGACGTTTTACCGTTATAATTACAATGTAAAAGCTTCTTATCATCAGAGTCAGTACGAAGATGATCTGAAAAACAGGTTCGATGAATTTATGCGTTTCATCAATATCTGATCGGCATGGTGTGAAATCTCCGTGCGTCCGCTTTTTCGGCTGGCTGGTTTTCTTTTTGCTTCCTCTAGCGGGCTTTTCTCAGGAACGTAATATTGATGACATTAACCGCTTAAGTGAAAATGATCAGCCGCGCTATGAAATAGAAAGCATCATTGTTACCGGCAACGCTAAAACCAAAGAGAAAATAATTTTACGCGAACTTACTTTTAAGGTTGGTGATAAGATAACTGAAACTGAATTGCGCGCGCGTGAACTTCGTTCGCAGCAAAATCTTCAGAACACGTCTTTGTTTGTGTTCGTTACTGTTGGCCACGATATTATCGATGAAAAAATTTCTGTTCATATAGACGTGAAAGAGCGCTGGTTTATCTGGCCGCAGCCTTTTTTCGAGATACAGGATCGTAATTTCAATACATGGTGGAAATCGAAAGATATGTTCCGGATAAATTACGGCGTGTATCTCACCTTCGAAAATATGTTCGGTCTTAACCAGAGTCTCACGCTGAAATACAGGCAGGGTTACACCGAAAATTATGGATTTAATTATCGTATCCCCTGGATTAATAAAAAGCAGACGATAGGGATGAACGTGAGCTGCATGTTTGCAAGAAATAATGAGATCGCTTATCGTACCTATGGCAATCAGTTAATGTTTTTCCGCAGCATGCATAGTTATGTTCGTCGCGAAAGCGAAGCGAAAATTGGATTTACAATGCGTCGCGGTCTTTATACAAAACATACACTTGACGTGATTTTCCGTGACAGCAAAGTGGCGGATACCATTGTAAAACTTAATCCTGGTTATTACAATGAAAATTCACGCAGGCTGAATTATTTTTCTATTTACTACAACGTGAAGCACGATATGCGCGATAATAAAGTTTATCCGCTGTTAGGCTATGCAGCCTATTTGAGTGTGGTGAAAGATGGATTGGGTCTACTGAAACACGAGGACGTTGACAATCTTTCTGCCTACGTTGGAATAAGCCGTTACTGGAATTTCATGCCGCGGTTCTATTGGGCAAATCACCTGCGCGCGCGCGTGAGCCTGGCAAGAACTCCATTTTATTATTTTAACCGCGCGTTGGGTTACGGGACTGATCTGGTTAGGGGATATGAGTATTATGTAGTGGATGGACAAAGCTTTGGATTATTCAAATCAAACGTTCGTTATCAATTGATAAAACCTGATGTTTACCACGCGAAGTTTTTGAAAAAGCGTTTACAGAAATTCAATAAGATTCCTTACGCCGTTTATCTTGGTGTTTATGCGGATGCGGCGTGGGTGCACGACAGAACGCATCAGGTGAATAATCCATTAAGCAACTCCTTTCTTGCGGGTGGTGGAATCGGTCTTGATTTCGTGACGTATTATGATTATGTTTTTCGCGTTGAATACAGCGTGAACCAAATGAGACAAGGCGGAGTTTACCTGCACCTTGCGGCTCCATTCTAAAAAAATATTTATGACAATTGCAGTCTTTGCCCGCAACACTCCTGATAACTCACCGGATTTTATTTCTCTTCTTCATAAAAAGCTAAAGCAAGCCAATGTTGAGCTGATCATTTTTAAAGATTATTATGAATGGCTGAAAGAAAATTATTCTTTCGATATTAAATTACCGGTTTTTGATTGTTGTGATGATTTCAGCGCGAAAGCAAATGTGATGATTTCTCTCGGCGGTGATGGCACCATGCTGGAGACATTGCGTTTTGTAAAGGATAAAATGATTCCGGTTCTCGGGGTAAATACCGGTCGTCTTGGTTTTCTTGCCAGTGTCAGTAAATCAGAATTTGAAAGCGCAATTGATTTACTTCTTGCAAAAAAATATGAACTGGACAAGCGATCTGTACTTGAACTGAAAACAGATAAGGATCTTTTTGAAGGATTGAATTACGCGATAAATGAAATAACAATTCATAAGAAAGATAGTTCCGCCATGATCTCCATTGACGCGTATGTTGACGGAGAATTTTTGAATTCCTATTGGGCGGATGGATTGATTGTTTGTACTGCAACGGGTTCCACCGCTTATTCTTTGAGTTGTGGCGGACCGATTATTATTCCTGGTTCCGGAAATTTTGCGATTACGCCAATTGCTCCGCACAATCTGAATGTTCGTCCAATTGTGTTCGGAAACAATCACGAAATAGTTTTAAAACCGAGGGGAAGAAATCCGGATTGCCTGATCACGCTCGATTCCAGGAGCGCAGTAATTCCAAGCAACAGCATCATCTCACTTCGCCGCGCTGATTTTACTTTCGACCTGATTAAGCTGGAGGGACATAGTTTCTTTACTACGCTTCGCAA
>CBIHPU010000613.1:0-2547 GCA_966211935.1 uncultured bacterium
AGGTTTTTGTCTGTTTGAGAAATTACCTGGCGACCTGCGAAATCAACTACTTCAAAAGTAACTGATGACGCGTTAGTGTTAAGTGTGAAGTTGATAGTAGAAACTCCTGTGAATGGATTTGGCACGTTTTGCTCAAGAGCGAAAGCGTTTACGCCAAGTTCATTGATAGAAGTTGTGAAAAGCGAATCAGTTACACGATAAGAAATGAGGTGGTGCTCAAATGCATATCCAACTGTGTAAGCGTAAGAAGGGATGAAATATCCGTTCCAGCTTCCTGCCTGGTTGTAACGAACATCGATTGGAACGATGTGCGAAGAGTTATAATCGCAAGATGGGCTTTGATAATTGCAATCAGTATAAGTCTGGAAAGTTCCGGTTCCACCACCGTCGCCCTGCTCTTCATAAGAAGCAAAGTAGAACGCGTTTTTGGTATCCATTGTATCGCCAAGCTGATAAGTATATCCCGGCTTAAAAGTAACTGCACAAGCAAATAATTTGTTTGCTGCAACGTTGTAAGGCGTTGGAAGTGCAAAGAACTTCTCCCCATAGAAAGTCCATGAAGTATCAGCGATAGTCAACGGAACCTTTACAACTGTAACAGGAGCACCGGTTGCACCGGTTGCGTTTGGCTTATTAGCAGTATAAGTATACTTCATAAGCTTTACAGAAAGAGTATCAGTTCCGTAGTTTGCCGCAGTTGTACCGATAAAACCTGAACTTGTAATGTTAGCTACAGGGTTGTTTTGGTAGAATGTGAAGATAAGTGTATCATCATTTGTAAGATTTGGATTTCTTTGGTACAGGTATACCATAGAAACAGAATCGATGTGGTATGCAGTTGTAGCATCCCAGTTTGTTCCTAAAATCTGTCCAAAGTATGGAGACTTGATATCAAGGATATCGCCCAAATGATGAATCCAGATAGAAGAGTATGTACCACCAAAATCACCAACCATTAGAGAGTCAGTGTTCATATAGTTGATACCAATTGTAGCCGGACCGGTTGAGCCAGCACCACCACCTAATACCTGATCGATTACAGTACCATAGTTGATCCAATATGATCCGGCAGAATTTGCCTGGGGATTATTGAATTTCGCATTAAATTTCGCTTTGTCAAACTGCGCTACGGCTGTCGGTTTTGGTTTGCTTGGCTGAACAGGGTTATTTACTGATGTCTGCGCGGACATAGTTCCTGCAAGTAAACCAGCGAAAGCAAGTGAGTAAAGTTTGTTCATCTTTTATTGATTAAGGTTATGTTTTCAAATATAACGAAAAATGTTAAAATGAAAATTTTAATCGTTCAATTTTAACACAGCCATAAACGCAGATTGAGGGATTTCTACACTTCCTACCTGTCTCATACGTTTTTTTCCTTCTTTCTGTTTTTCAAGTAGTTTTCTTTTTCGGGAAATATCTCCGCCGTAACATTTGGCTGTTACATCTTTTCTTAGCGCGCGTATTGTTTCACGGGCAATGATTTTGGCGCCAATTGCAGCCTGTATGGGGATTTCGAACTGCTGGCGGGGTATAAGTTCCTTTAGTTTTTCACAGATCTTTTTACCAAACTCGTAGGCATTGTCGCGGTGAATCAGGGCCGAAAGAGCGTCAACCGGTTCACTGTTCAGCAGGATATCCAACTTTACAAGATCTGAAGGTTTCATGCCTGCCGGCGAATAGTCAAAGGAGGCATATCCCCTGGAAATGGACTTCAATCTGTCATAAAAATCAAATACGATCTCACCAAGCGGCATCTCAAAAATGAGTTCTACGCGATCTGTTGTCAGATAATTTTGATTTTTTAATTCTCCTCTTTTTTCAATGCATAATCCCATCACAGAACCAATATATTCTGATTTTGTAATAATACTTGCTTTTATATACGGTTCTTCAATAAAATCAATTCGTGCCGGATCAGGCAAATCTGATGGATTGTTTACGGTGATCACTTCTCCGTTAGTCTGGTGACAGATGTACGACACGTTTGGAACGGTTGTGATCACTGTCATATTGAATTCGCGCTCCAGCCGTTCCTGCACTATTTCCATATGCAGCATTCCAAGAAATCCGCAGCGAAATCCAAAACCAAGCGCGGCGGACGATTCTGGTTCCCACGTCAGAGAAGCGTCATTTAACTGAAGCTTCTCCATAGAATAGCGGAGTTCTTCAAAATCTTCAGTATCCACAGGATAAATTCCGGCAAATACCATTGGTTTTACATCTTCAAAACCTTTAATCGCTTCCGGAGTAGGGCGGTCCACCTGTGTTATGGTATCACCCACTTTAACCTCGCGTGCATTTTTTATTCCTGAAATAATATATCCCACATTACCTGTGCCCACTTCATTTTTCGGCGAAAGACTTAATTTGAGTACACCGATCTCGTCAGCGAAATATTCACTTCCGGTATTTACAAATTTTACTCTGTCTCCTTTTTTAATTGAGCCGTTGAAAATTCTGAAATAGGCGATAATGCCCCTGAATGAGTTGAAAACCGAATCAAAAATAAGCGCCTGTAACGGCGCATCCGGGTCACCTTTAGGAGAC
>CBIHPU010000614.1:0-2541 GCA_966211935.1 uncultured bacterium
TTAATTGGAGGAGTATAAACCGGAACGATATAGAAATTTTTATCCTGGCCGGAGGAAAAAGCACACGAATGGGACAATATAAAGGCTTGATGCATTTATCTGGCAAACCCATGATCGGCTATGCGATTGAAGCGACTGCAAAATTAGACTGTCCAATTAATATTCTTGCGAACGATCCCGCTTATGCGAAATTCGGCTTTCCGGTTTTTGCAGACCTGATTCCCGACAAAGGACCAATGGGCGGATTGTATACGGCTCTTTCGATCACTAAAAAACCTTTTGTTTTTTTAACCAGTTGCGATGTACCGTACATTACAAAAGAAGTGATTGAAAAATTATTCTCTGAAACAGAAAATCAGGATGCAACGGTAACTTCAGTATCAGGCAAACTGTTTCCAACAACGTCAGTTTACAAAAGTTCATTAAAGAATAAAGTTGAAAGTTTCATCCACGGGAGCAGATTAAGAATGAACGATCTGCTCAGCGCAATTGAAACAAAAAAAATAAATATGGATGTTGAAGTGGAAAAGAATCCATATTTGTTTGCGAATATCAACTCACCACAGGACATAAATTTAATAAGTGACGAATGGATACGGGAACAGGTTTAAAAATAATGGCTTTTGGAATGATCGCAGAAAAGATCTCCGGGCTGGAGACAAACGCTGACGAAATTAAAACTACCGATGAACTCCGGATGGTTCTTGAAAATAAATATCCGCAACTGAAACAATTGAAATACACGATATCAGTAAACAGGAAAATCGTCCAGGAAAACACGCCTCTTGATTCTGATAGTGAAGTGGCACTGCTGCCTCCTTTTTCAGGTGGTTAATTGCAGGAGAATTTTTAAAAAATTATAAATCATGAATCATCATACTCCCCAAATGAAAGGTCAGCATAAAAATATATTTGTAAAAGGACCCATTTCAGCTGAAAAGATCGCTTCTTCCATTCAGAGTCATGGTTCCAAAAAAGAGATTGGCGCGCACAGCATTTTTCTTGGACAGGTAAGAGCTGATGAAAAAGAAGAAGGAATTGTGAGCGCAATAAATTATTCCTGTTACGAAGAAATGGCGCTGGAAACGGCTCATATAATAAGGGAAGAAATTTTTTCCAAATATTCTTTAACCTGCATGCATATTTACCATAGTCTTGGCGAAGTAAGGGCCGGAGAGATCTGTCTTTTTGTATTTACGTCATCCAAACACCGTAAAGCCGCAACAGATGCATGCCAGGAGTTGGTAGAACGGATTAAAAAAGAATTGCCGGTTTGGGGGAAAGAAATTATTAACAGCGAAAAGACATCATGGAAAGAAAATACATAGGATATTTGTATCCATGAAACACGATGGAAATATCAATGTAAACGGGAAGATCGAACTCCTCTCCCCCGCCGGTTCATATGATTGTCTTACAGCCGCTATCCAGGCCGGTTGCGATTCAGTTTACTTCGGAATAGAACAGTTGAACATGCGCGCAAGATCCACCAATAATTTTACACTGGAGGATCTCGGAAAAATCGCGGAAATCGCGAAGGAAAACAAGATCAAAACATATCTCACTGTAAACACGGTTTTGTATGATCACGATATCCGCTTAATGCAGAACATTATTTCTGAAGCAAAGAACAGCGGTATCGACGCAATAATCGCCTCTGATCTTGCAGCGATTGCTTATGCGTTAAAAATTAAAATGCCCGTGCATATTTCAACACAGGCAAACGTCTGCAATATTGAAACAGTCGAATTTTTCAGTCCGTACGCGGATGTGATCGTATTGGCAAGAGAACTTACTTTGTCTCAGGTTCAGCATATCGTTAAAGAAATTTCACGAAGAAAAATAACCGGTCCTTCAGGTAAACTGATGCGGATAGAGATCTTCGGACACGGCGCCCTATGCATGGCTGTATCTGGTAAATGTTATTTGAGTTTACATTCACACTTCGCTTCCGCCAACCGTGGCGCCTGCATTCAGAATTGCAGAAGAGGATATATCGTTACCGATAAGGAAGAAGGAATTGAATTTGAGATCGACAATGAGTATATAATGTCTGCAAAAGATCTCTGCACAATAGATTTTCTTGATAAAATAAAAGAGTCGGGCGCGCAGGTTTTGAAAATTGAAGGCAGGGGCCGTCCTGCTGATTACGTGCACACTGTTACCAAATGCTATCGCGAGGCGATCGACTCATTGCATGAAGGAACTTACAATGCTGAAAAAATCACTGATTGGAAAGCGCGATTAAGTACAGTTTTCAATCGCGGATTCTGGGAAGGTTATTACCTGGGACGAAGCATGGGCGAATGGAGCGATGTATACGGATCAAAAGCGACGCAGAAAAAAATTTATATTGGACGAGGAGTAAAATATTATGACAAAGCAGGTGTTGCAGAATTTATAGTTGACAACAATGATCTGAAACCGGGAAATAAAATTATGGTAACAGGTCCCACAACAGGATACGCAGAGTTTACGCTTGGTGAAATGCGGGTGGATAACGCGGAAGTTGCGGAAGTGAAAAAAGGAGATGTGTTTACT
>CBIHPU010000615.1:0-2537 GCA_966211935.1 uncultured bacterium
ATCTGATCGAAAAGCACTTTCATATCCAGTATCGAATCAATCGCTACTCCTGCTTTTCCAACGTCGCCGGTCACGCGTTCGTGATCACTGTCATAACCACGATGTGTTGCGAGGTCAAAAGCTACGGATAAACCTTTTTGTCCCGCGGCTAAATTTCTTCTGTAAAACGCGTTGCTCTCCTCCGCTGTACTGAAACCCGCATACTGACGAATGGTCCACGGATTTTTTACATACATGCTGGAATAAGGACCTCTAAGAAAAGGAGCAATTCCAGCGGCGGATGGTGTTTTCTGAAAATCCCTGATATCTGCATCAGAATAAACCTGCTTCAATTGAATCTGCTCTGCTGTTTCAACAGTTTTATTTCCTGCATCGGCAACTTTTACAGCTTTTTCCGCAAAACGGATATTTTCAAAATTCTTACGCATTGGCTGTCTTTAAATTTTCTGCTTCAATAATCTGTTCAGCAATAAAAAATCCCAGTCCATTTTTATTTTCTGGTGGAAGGAAAGTGCGAACAGCGGGTTTGTCTTTTTCGTTCCTGAACTTATTTACGCCAATTAAGATTTTGGCAGATGAAATGTACTGTTTCTTCAGTTGAGTAGCTTCTTCAGAGATCATCTTTTTCAATTCTCCTGAGGTTGAAAGCGGAATCAATCCTCCCCGCTTTTCAAGATCCTTGAATTTTTCCCAGCCCCTTTCACACAATTCGTGCGTGTATTCGTCAATGAAATAAGAGCCCGCGGCAGTATCTGCTACAGCGTTAAGCAATGATTCTTCTTTAAAGATCAATTGCTGATCCAGGGCCCATCGTCTCCCATTTTTATCTTTTCCGCCTGCAACAAAATCGTAAGGGAAGAGTAACAACGAATCTGCTCCGCCGCAAACTGCGCCCATTCCTTCAACAGTGGAACGGATAAGATTATTCCAGTTATCGCGAACCGTTTTATTAATGAGTGAATTAGATGCGTGAATGAAAATCCGGTTAGTCATTCCATATTGCTCCAGGAGAAATGTAGCGAGTTTTCTTAATGCGCGGAACTTGGAAACTGTTTCGAAAAAATTCACTGAGGCGCTGCATCCGATAAAAAAATCTTTCCCCGTTGGATCGATCCTGTTTTCAGAAATAAAGTTCAATTGCTCATTAAGATGCGCGAGCAAACACGCAAGTTCCGTAGAAGCAGAAGCGCCCGCGTTGTGATAAGGGAAACCGTCAGTTACAAATACGGTAAATCCACTTTTCTCATAAAGGCTTACGAGTTGTTTCCATTCATTCCATTTTTCTTCAACCTTGTCCTGTAAGCCACGAATAACAGCGTTTACAGGATCAGCAATTATAGTCCCGTACAAGGAACGCGGGTCAATGGCCCGTTTGTTCAAATAAGCGAAAAATTTCTCAGAAAAAAGTTTTGCTTCACCCGCAAAAACAAAATTCAGCTGAATATGTTCAATTGAAATATTATTCAGTAATACTTCAGGTTCATACTTTTCATTAACAACAAAAGTCAGAGCCTGAGCGCCATAATTTAAATCGTGAAGTGCCAGCTGATTTGCAGATTTATCGTCGCACAAATCAACAAAACTATTGATCATCCAATCGCTGTTTACAAAAACCGGCGCACCCCGGTGTTTTGAATTTTCGCCGGTGTAAACAGGATAAATAGTTAATCCGTTATCATCTTTGCGGGAAAGCTGCTCAAATGTTGTTCCTTTAAGATCTTTTTCAATCTGCTCTTTCCACTGATCGAGCGTAACTCCTTTAAATCCTTCAAATAAATTCTGCATAAGAAACAAATTTAGAATGCGTGTGCCGCTTCTTTTTTCACAAATTCAAGGGCTACCTGACTAGGCAGGCGATCTACGCTTCCGGTGATCTGTATGATCAGTTGGGCAAGATCCGAACCTTTGGCGCTGCCTGGAACTTTTTGCGCTGAGAGATTTACAATCTTTATTGTTTCTTCCTTGGCGGTTTTCACCAGTTCCCACGCCGTATTACTCATATACACCTGTTGCGAAATATTGTGTTCGTATTCACTTTTAATTGTTTTGATCAACTCGCCGTGAAGTTGTTCCGCAGTAATTCCGGCGCGGTTAGTACGCAGAGCCAGGTTTGTTGGATGCAGGCGCTCTAGAAAGATTACGATACGTTCATAAGCCTGCAGGCGAACAGGCGTTACCAACTGAGCAGATGAACGTCGCAGTTCAATTTCTCTCTTTTTTGCTTCGCTGTTAAGGAAGCTCCTCACCGTAAAGTAAGCTGCAGCAAAAACTGCCAGAGCGGGAAGGATGATTTTAAGTATTTCTACGAATGAATTCATATCCAGATAACGCTTATTGAAGGGTAAAGATACTCAAGCGAACGGATTTCGGAAAATATGAAATGCAGCCGTCTAAAAAGCGGATCGCACGCCTTAAAAGCGCATTCCTTTACCCTACAATAAATTCATCTAAATAATTTTCTGAATTGATTTTAAATATCGAAATTCACCCCGTCTACACATTTCTATGACCCACCTATCGGCCCGTATTCAAAGATT
>CBIHPU010000616.1:0-2535 GCA_966211935.1 uncultured bacterium
AGCGAAAATGCAGATATCAAAAGCGCCTATCAGCAAATACAAACCTACAAAGCCATTATTCCAAGTTTGTTTACCTACAATGCCATTTGCATTTTGTCAGACGGCCTGGAGTGCAAGGCAGGAAGCGTTTCGGCAGATCTGAGCCGATACATGACCTGGAAAACAGCAGATGGCATTAAAGAAGCATCACGATTCAAACCACAATTAGAAACCTTGCTAAAGGGAATGTTGCAACCTGCTACACTGTTAGATTTGGTTCGCAACTTCATTGTATTTGAAAAATCGAAGAAGGAAGATGCAAAAACAGGATTGATACAAATTCAGTCTGTAAAAAAATTGGGAGCTTATCATCAGTATTACGCAGTTAACAAAGCCGTTCAATCTACCGTCAACGCCTCTGGCAAAAATGGCGATAAAAAAGGCGGAGTAGTTTGGCATACGCAAGGTTCCGGAAAAAGTCTGAGCATGGTTTTCTATTCAGGCAAGCTCATCACTTCTCCTGAAATGAAAAACCCAACAGTGGTAGTCATTACCGACCGTAATGATTTAGATGACCAGTTGTTTGACACATTTGCTTCTTCTGTTCAGTTGCTTCGACAAGAACCAGTTCAGGCAGAGAACAGAGATCATTTAAAAGAGTTGTTGAAAGTGGCAAGCGGAGGAATTGTATTTACCACCATTCAAAAGTTTCTACCTGAAAAAAATAAATCCGTTTACGACCAGCTCTCGGACAGAAAGAACGTGGTAGTAATAGCTGATGAAGCTCACCGGACGCAATACGGTTTTGAAGCTAAATTGGTAGATGAAAAAGACAAGGAAACGAAAGAAGTCATTGGTAAACGAATAGCGTATGGCTTTGCAAAATACATGCGTGATGCTTTGCCTAATGCAACATATATAGGTTTCACCGGCACACCGATTGAAGGAACAGACGTAAATACACCACAGGTTTTCGGGAACTATATTGATCGTTATGACATTAAAGACGCGGTGGATGACGGAGCAACCGTAAAAATATTCTATGAAAGTCGCCTGGCAAAAGTGAACCTGGATGAAGAAGGGAAACGCCTGATTGAAGAGTTTGACAAGGAACTGGAACAGGATGAAGAAATAACTGAGAAACAAAAAGCCAAAGCCAAGTGGACAAAACTGGAAGCCATTGTTGGCCATCACGACCGGGTGAAGAATTTGGCTAAAGATATTGTTTCGCATTTTGAAAAACGTCAGGAAGTATTTGAAGGTAAAGCCATGATTGTTGCCATGAGCCGCAGAATAGCAGCTGACCTATACAAAGAAATTATTGCACAGCGTCCTGAATGGCATAATGACGACTTAACCAAAGGCGTCATTAAGGTGGTAATGACTACCAACAGCGCAGACGGTCCAGAAATTTCAAAACACCATACCACAAAGCAGCAGCGTAAAGATTTAGCAGAGCGGATGAAAGATCCTGCGAATGAATTGAAACTTGTTATTGTTCGCGATATGTGGCTCACCGGCTTTGATGCACCTTGCCTGAATACCATGTATGTTGATAAACCCATGAGAGGACATAATTTAATGCAGGCCATCGCAAGGGTCAACAGAGTTTTCAAAGACAAACCAGGCGGGTTGATTGTGGATTACCTCGGTATTGGAACTGATTTGAAAAAAGCACTTTCGTTTTATGGTGAGGCAGGCGGAAAAGGTGATCCGGCAGAAAACATTATTAAAGCTTTAGAGATATTCAATGAGAAGTTGGAGGTAGTGCGCCAAATGTTCAATGAAGAAAGCAATACTCATAAAGGTATTCTGGAAGAAGAACCTGAAGCTTATTATGAGAATAGTTTTAAATTCAATTATCGGAGATTCTTTTCCGTAAGCGCGCAGGAAAAGCTCTCTATTATTTTACAGACAGAAGAACACATTTTAGGATTACAAGACGGGAAAGAAAGATTTATCAGAGAAGTGAGTTTATTAAGCCAGGCGCTTTCACTTTGCATTACCAAAGAAGAAGTCCAGCCCTATTTACCAGAAGTAGCATTTTTTCAGGCAGTAAAAGCAAGGTTAGCAAAGTTTGATGCACCACTTGGTGGTGGTAGAACCGACTTTGAAATTGAAACAGCTATTAAGCAAATTGTTGATGAAGCATTGAGTAGTGATAAAGTCATTGACATTTTTGACGCTGCCGGAATGGATAAACCAGAAATTTCAGGTCTTGAAATTCTCTCGGACGATTTCCTTTTGGAAGTTCAGGGAATGCAGCATAAAAACCTTGCAATTGAATTGCTTAAAAAGATTTTGAACAATGAGTTGAAAGTAAGAGCAAAGACCAATCTTGTAAAGAGTAAGAAGCTATTGGAAATGCTGGAAGGAGCAATTAAAAAATATCAGAACAACTTGCTCACAACCGCAGAGATCATCCAGGAACTCATCAACATTGCAAAACAGATTAAAGAAGCTGACAAGGAAGGTGAAAAACTCGGACTGAATAATGATGAAGTTGCCTTCTACAATGCACTTGAAGTAAACGACAGCGCAGTAAAAGTGCTGGGT
>CBIHPU010000617.1:0-2521 GCA_966211935.1 uncultured bacterium
AGATCAAAGTGGATAATGACACAATAATTTCCAAGTTACTTTTTTTTGATGATGGGAAACTGAAAGAAAATTTATTGTGCACAAAACATTCATCCGCAACCTTCAATTACAATTACACATTAACAGAAACATATTTATCCTCAAAGAAAACTCGCGACAATTATTTCGGAGATGAAGATTTGTATGCGGAGTACAAATTGTTTTTTTCGAATGGAAATTTACTATGCGAGGGAAAAATTGAAAAAGGAATTCCGGCGGGAGAGTGGAAATTTTATAATGAGCGTGCGCAGCTGATCAACATTGTGTTTTTCAAAGACACAATAATTTCATTTACCGAAAAGATGAAACCAGTAAAATTTGCGGGGAGAATTGAAAGTTTTTATGAAAATGGCAAGCCGCGTTGCAAAGGGTACATAAAAGAATGGGAAAGCAGTTTTGACTGCAATACAAACAGCGAAAAAATAAAGTTCGGAATTTATTATACTGACACCTGGAATTTAAAGAACGAAAAAGTGTTCCATAAAGGCAATGGCAAAGGAGCAGTTTATGATGAGAACGGACTTATTGTTGCGGAAGGAGAATTTATAAACTACATGGAAGAAGGTATTTGGAGATACTACGACTCAAATGGAAAGTTGAACGAAACCGGAACCTATGTGAATGGAGAAAAAGAAGGACTCTGGTATTCGGGTGATCTTGAAAATATAAATTTTGAAAGCGGCGCCTGTTTTGATTTAAGCAAGGAGTACGCAAGGGAACAGTATGAGTGGAGCAGGAATACGCTTAAGTTTTCGGTGGATATTTATAAGGAAGGCGTGTTGATCTCTTCTGAGTATTTTGAGAGTAACATGAATAAGTAGTGACAAATTACAGCTAAAAGGCTGTAATCTTTGTTACCTTTTTGCTGGCCCAAAAAGGTAACCAAAAAAAGGCCTCGTTTTGCGAAGGTAATAGACAAAGTTTCTTGCCACTTTGTCTTGATACAAAGTGGCGCAAAAATCAAGGCAATTCGCCAACCGGCTGTTTTTTCTTTTATCGCACAGGCTTGACAAGTACCAGAAAAAACTTCCGTCCCGATAAATTTCGGGACGCACCGAATTGCCATTTCTCCGCACTCGGCGATCAAAGCGTAACCATTCGTGAAAGTATTCAACAAGAAAGAACGGAAGTTTAATTATTTTCTACGGCCTTACAAGGCTTCTTCCAGATTATCAAATTTATAAAGTGGAGCAACTTCCAGAATTACGTCGGTTTTTTCTTTATATAACCAAACACTGACATCATAAGTGAAAACTGCAAGCTTTGATAATTCTCTCGATTGATTGAATGTTGTATTATCAAAGTCGCTTTTGTATAGTTTATATTGGAGCTGATTATAATATCTCGCAACGGATTCCTCCTCTTCCAACTGTTGAGACTGCATCCGCTCGCTGGAATTCTCCAATATCTGGTTTAGTGCATTCTCCCACTCAGTTATGACTTCAAAAGTAGTCACGTAACGACCAACCTAAAAGAAGTTGCCACTTTTAAAAAATTTGAAATTAACGGGCGAGTTATAGGTAGCCGGCTCGAATTGCTCCTTTTCAAAATTTAATTCAAAAAATATTTCACTGTTAAATCCTAACTTCATTTTACTTTCTGTCAAGTGATCATTCAAATCCTCTTCAAAAAATGAAATCCCCGCGCGTAAAATCCTTCTCTGTAATAAAACCTGTGCGCCGGAATATTTTCCAAATAGGCATCGAGCATTGCAATAACACATCCTTTCTTCTTCGCTTCCTTTAAAACCCAGTCGCATAATTTCTTTCCAAGTCCCTTTGAGCGATATTCCTTGTCGATCACAACATTATCCAGCTCCACATATTTTCCGGAATAGATCTTTGTTGAGATCCAGAATCCGCTGAGTCCAGCACATTTCTCTCCGTCATAAATTGCAGCCATGCGGTAACCATGCGCAAGCATATCATCCAGCATTGCTGAATACTCTGCTTTTCTCAATTTAGGATTTAATTGTTTAATTAGAGGGAAAAGGGCAAGCATATTGTTCTTGCCAACTATTTCCTTTATTTCATAAGCGGATCTCATAAAATTATTTCTTTGCTTTTACGGTACGTTTTCTCTCCTGCACCACACCATCTTTCCTGGCTTTGTTCCTTCCCCATTCTGCCATCGCTTCAAGCATGGTCAGCATAGTCTTTCCTTCTTTTGTAAGCGAATATTCAACACGCGGTGGCACTTCCGGAAACACTTCGCGCCGTACAATACCATTCTGCTCCAGCTCCTTTAACTGCATGGATAACATCTTCTCCGTTATATCGGGAATATGTTTCTTCAATTCACCAAAACGTTTTTTCTCTTTTCGCAAATACCACAACACAACGGATTTCCATTTTCCTCCTATGTAATCCATGGTAATGTCGAGCGCGCAGTGGTAGGTGCGGCCGTTCATTTTGATTTCAAGTTCTTTTCCGTCGACAATCATTGTTTGAGGTTTGAGGTTTGAGGTTTGAGGTTTGAGGTT
>CBIHPU010000618.1:0-2485 GCA_966211935.1 uncultured bacterium
TTGTCGTTTTCAAGATCGCCTGTTGATCCCACAACATAATTTTTGGGTAGTGTTATGCTCACATCAAAACTTCCCCATTCACTATAAAACTCACCCTGATCCAGATATGGCATTTGGTTCCATCCGTTAACATCGTACACCGCGGGTTTGGGATACCATTGTGTTATCGCGTAAGCTTGACCAATATGTCCCAGTCGACTGATTGTCGCGCTTGGCAGCTTTACACGAAACGGAGTAGTAATAACAATCTTTTCTCCTGATTTGATTGCTGAATTCAGATAGAGCTTACAGATATCTTTATGTTCAGCATCAAATTCCCATTTGATTTTTTCACCGTTCACCTTAAAATCCAGGCTATCTATCCAGCCAAGTTCTTCAGGTTTTGCAAAATGCATTATCAGCTTTCCATTTTCTTTCTGTTGTTTTGCCAGAGCCGTTGTATTGTCTTTGTATGCATTTGGCCAAAGGTGGAAATAAATAAATGCAAGATCGTCAGGAGAATTATTTACGTATTCAATTTTTTCATTGGCATGAAGGAAATGATTTACATCATCCAGGCGAACGGAAATTGTGTAATTAACCTCTTGCTGAAAATAAGCTTTGGATTGCTGCGCTTTTATACCGGCTGCAAGTAAAAGGACAAACAGTAAGGTTAGTTTTTGCAGCATATAATTGGGAACTAAAATTATGAGCCAAGAAGCTCTTTTAGTTTGAGCCCGAGCTGTTCCCCTCTTAGTGATTTGTTAATGATCCTACCTTCCTTATCGAGCAAAATTGTGTATGGAATAGCTGTTACATCATATGTTTTTGCGGCAGGTGAGTACCAACCTCCAAAGTCGCAAACATGTTTCCAGGTCAGATTATAGGCACCAATTGCTTTCATCCAATCTTCTTTTTTCTGATCGAGCGACACGCCATAAATTTCAAAACCTTTGTTCTTATACTGGTTGTAAATTTTTACAATGTTCGGCGCTTCATGCAGACAGGGTTTACACCAGCTCGCCCAGAAATCGATCAGCACAACTTTTCCCCGCAAAGATGAAAGTGAAATTGTGTTTCCATTCGGGTCCTGTAAATTAAGATCCGGCGCAACTGACCCGATAGCAAGCAAACTGTATTTGCTTACCTGTTCATGAAAAGTAGTAATGTTGCTGTATTCTTTGTCATATTTCTTTGCAAGATTCTCATCCAGTTTTTTGTATTCGACTATGTATAAATTCGGATCGAGCTGACCTACTGCCGCTATGCAGGCAAGTGATGAGGGATTTGAGTTGTAAATAGAAATAAGGTCTTTGTAAAACTTTTCATTCATCTGATTGTATACGCCTTCATACTTTGCACTGAGAGTATTGAACGCTTCTTTATTCATGTTGTTCGGTCCCAGTTTTGTCTGAAAATCCGCGCCAAGCGAATCAACTGATGATTTGTGGCGCATGCTTACATCAGCTATCTCCTGATAAACTTTAGTATCTGCGCTGCCATCAGCAACATAAGTGTAACCAAGATTCTGGGCGTCTCCTGTAACTTTTACGGTCTGATTTGGTTCAAGAACAAGCGGACAAAATTGCTGATCATTTATTTTTAAAGTGTAAAATCCTGAGCCGGGAATGTGAAGATCAGTGAAGCTAAAATTTCCGTTCTCGTCAAGTTTCACAGAATCAATTTTCTGTTCGCCGGTTACCGGCAGATAAAAAAGATAAACTGTTTCCAGGTTTCCGTTTGTGAAATTTCCCGAGAGCGACAGGTTTGGTTTTTCTTTTGCCTTACTTCCTTCTTTTCCGGATTCCCCAACGCAGGCGCTCAACAACAAACACAACGCAGGAACAACGGGACATAAATATTTACGTATCATATCAGATTTTGTCTAATGTTTCTTTTACAAGTTTGCTGGCTACTTTAGGATCGGCTTTTCCTTTTGATTCTTTCATCACTTCTCCCATAAACATCCCGACAAGTGTTACTTTACCATTTTTATATTCAGTGACTTTTTCCGGATATTTTGCTATTACATCATTTACGATCTTCTGCAGAGCGCCGGCATCACTTTCCTGAATAATGTTTAACTCCTTTGCTATATCAAGGGGATGTTTCTCAGGATGCTGAAGCATTGCGGGAAAGACTTTTTGCGAGCCCGCGGTGTGACTGATTTTTCCATCTTCAATGATCTGTATCAGTTCGGCTATTTTGTCCGGAGTAATTTTAAAATCTTTAATGTGAACAGCATTCTGGTTCAGGAATGATTTAATATCTCCCATTACCCAGTTCGCAGCTGCTTTGTATTTATTTGTGTGCCCTATCAGATCATTAAAATATAACGCTATCTCTTTGGATTCTGTAATGATAGACGCGTCGTATTCTGTCAGTTTGAGTTGTTCAACATAACGTTTGTAAAGGTCGTTCGGTAATTCAGGCAGATCCTTTTTTATTTGGCTGATGAATTCTTCAGTTACGATCAATGGTTGCAGATCAGGTTCTGGAAAGTAGC
>CBIHPU010000619.1:0-2484 GCA_966211935.1 uncultured bacterium
GTTCGCACCTATCTGGCAGCAGCTCCCCTCACGGCGAGGCATGCGCAACCAGTGGGTATTCGTTGTGTGGGAAATATTTTCGAGGCGTTCTCTTTTTTTATTTTGATCGGTTATTATGGAAACCTGTTGCCGCTGTGAAACAATTTAATTCTTCTATTCTTCTTTGTGCTTTTCTTTCCTGTGAATGGTAAGCACTGGAATGTGCGCGTGGTAGGCAAGATGTTTGGTCATGCTTTCGCGAAATATTTTTTCGAAGAGATTATGTCTTTTTGGAACCACGATCAGAAGATCCGGTTTGTGTTTATCAAGATAGTTTTCCAGTCCATCAGAAGGATCATCATTGTTTACGAAAAATGTTTTGTGAGGAACATGGCTTAAAGTATTTTCAACAGTGAGTCCGGAGATAGCATTCTCCAATGTAGGTTCTTTATTTTCATCATAAACATTCACAATATCCAGCTCCGCGTCAAAAAGAAACCTGTAAAGCTCAACAGTTTCAATAATGCCGCCTTCTTCGGTATGGTCGAAATCGCATGCGAACGCAATCTTTTTAATTTTTTTATATTTTACTCCTTCAGGAACTATTAGTACAGGAGTTTTGCTGTTCCTCGCTGTGAATACCGCTGTGCTGCCAATAAGAACCTCTCCCATTTTGTTTCTGCCAGTAATCCCCATTATTATAAGATCGGCATTTTGGTTTTCAGCCTCCTCTGTAATATTGCTTCCCGGGAAACCGCTTTTTACAACTACATCAATTGGAAGATCATTTGCAAAACGATTCTGCAGTTTTGATCTTTCCTTTTTAAGCATGATCAGATTTTCTTTATGCAATTCATCTAAGGGATACTGAATGAACGATGCCTCGGCGGTTACAACAGGCAATTGATACACATGAAACAAAACGAGTTTCGCGTCGAAGAATTTTCCGAGTGAAACTGCATATTCAGCTGCGTTAGCCGAAGCTTCTGAATAATCGAAAGGAACAAGGATCTTTTTCATAATATAATTTTTAATTGGTGGTGGGTATTTATTATTGTAGCATCGGGAACAAAACTTTTTCTTCCATTCGCATCAGCTTCTTCAGATCGGTGTCCATCTCCTTTAATTCAAGCATGCACAGCTTGCAGGTTGGCGAGCAACCAAGTTCAACTGAATATCCCGCACTAAGCACACGCATGCGATCGAGTTTGTCATTGAAACTTTTATGTTCACGCTTTAGTAATTCAACTTCCTGGCGCAGTAAATCTGTTTCCTTTTCTTTTCTGCCAACAGACAATATAAAAGGATACAGAAATTGTCTTTCTTTTCTCATATGATTCTCGAATTCAATTTTGAATTCTTCAAAAATCTTCGACAGCTCTTCCATAACAGGAAAATCTTTTCCATCTATTTTAACCGCTGAACTTAAATGGACGTGTATTCCAAGTAATTGTTCATGTTCATAATAGTGTTGCTTATCCATAAGATAATTGAGCAGTTCTGCTGCGTTCAGTTCATCTTCCATAACTATTGGGTTGCTGTCTTCGTTCATGGCTCACTGTTATGGTGTAAAATTACCCCGGTGCATCTATTCCACGAATGAGCTCACTCAGTGCAGAAATTGATTGAGGTCATGTATCTCCGTATTTTGGCACCTGTGGAAACAGATGTTCAACCAATAACTTTTTTAGTTAATTTTGGCGCATTATGAACCAATCAGGCAGCAAAATGAAAAAGGTAATTAACGCACAGGATGTACCACAGCCAATAGGACCATACAGCCAGGGTTTACTGGTAGGAGATACACTTTTTATGTCAGGGCAAATAGCGCTTGATCCCGCGACCAATAAAATTGTCAAGGCCACAATTAAGGAAGAGACGAAAATGGTCATGGAATACCTGAAGTCTATTTTGAAGGCCGCTGATATGTCTTTTGACAATGTAGTTAAGACAACCATTTTTTTATCTGATATGAATAACTTCGTTCACGTGAATGAAGTGTATTCCAGTTATTTTACAAAGGATTTTCCGGCGCGCGCAACCATCCAGGCTGCGAGATTGCCAAAGGATGCCAACGTAGAGATAAGTATGGAAGCGAAGAAATTTTAATTTTTCTTTTAAAATAGAACGGGCCCGCTCAAATGAGACGGGCCTTTTTGTTGGTTACATCCGCTAAACTCAGCCGTTTTCGCCGCACGTTTAAATTCTTACCTTTATCGCTGTTAAAACATGGCAAAGTATACGTTAGAGAACAATTTCGATTTTGAGTTCATACTGTTCGAAATTGTATGTCACGAATCGGAATACAGAATATGTTCCGCCATTAACCGCGCACTTGGTATCGATCTGGCCCGCGACAAATCACTTGAATTAAAAAATAAGAAACAGCAGGACCTGCTTACTTTTTCCGTTTTTACTTATACGGATGAAAGTACAGACAATGTTTATCATTTGCTGAATAACCTGAGCTCAAATGCCGCAAGGAGTACAACAGCGGTTAAAAAC
>CBIHPU010000620.1:0-2478 GCA_966211935.1 uncultured bacterium
AATGAGTATCAGCTCAACAGCTGTATTAAATGGCAAACGCTCCCATATCCCGCGTATCTGCTTCAGGTTCTCTGCAGTCAGGTCACGCGATTTATGGTTGAATGTAATTTTTTCCTGATACAGCGTTTGCGAAATAACAGGAAAGCAACAGAACATTAGGAGAAATACCAGCAAATGGCGCATAACGGCGTTTTATCTTATAATGCAGCAACATGATAAATGATACCGAAAGATGAAAAAAAGTTGAAGAAAGAATAATAAACTTATTACACAGTTTGCTTATTCAGATTTCCCTTGATATCGTCATAAAATTTCGCCATCGTTACATTCACAAAAGGAACATACCAGAGAAAACCAATTCCCAATGTTAAAACACATAAAAGCGCAAGCAGGAAAAAGCGAAGCCACAGATAAAACAATTTTTCTTTATATCCGTACATCATTGCCTTGCTTTCCTTTAATGCTTCCTCTCCACTGATATTCGGATCATCCGCAATAATATAAAAGGTCATAGAATAAGAGAGCGCGGCGATAATTCCGGGCACAATAAGAAGCAGCAACCACAGAAAAATAAATAGCACCATCAACAGGTAAGCAACCAGGGAAGTCTTAAAATTCCGAAATCCGTAAAAGATCTGTTCAAGCCTGACATCACGGTTACGCGAAATATTAAGCGAGAAAATTGCGGCGCCAAGTAAAAATGGCCCGGCAATCAGCAAACCGATCAATGATCCCATTCCATATCTTACCGAACCTACAGATCCTGAAAGGATCATGTAAATTAAAAAAGTGCCTATTGCAAGCCCCCACTTCCCCCTGAGTGACTCGCGTGCTTCTCTCATCAGTATGACATTTTCTGTGCTCATGAGCTTCCTAAAAATATTTCTGCATGTAACCAGCCCTAAATTCTGAATATTTTACTCCCTGATAAATGATATAGTTTTTGGTTGAAGATGATCTTTTCTGCAACGAACTATTTTAAAAAAACTGATTAAATATGATTCCGGAATGCGCGCGATCAGCTTTTTATTTCACAGCTATTCAAGTCTCCGTTTGACCGAAAAAAAAATATTTCCCTATCCCTGAAAGTAAATTTGCATAAACCGATGACTTATTTCGAAAATGAAAAGATATATACTGAATTCTTACTTGAATACTTTCAACTTATTACTCTGTCTGTTTTTCTTCATGCAATCCGGAATGACGGCGCAAAATTTTCCATCAGGATTCAGTCAGCAAAAAGTGGCAACTATTTATTATCCCACCGCGATGGCCTTTGCACCTGATGGAAGAATTTTCTGCACGGAAAAATCGGGTAAGATCAAAATTGTAAAAAACGGCGCGGTCAATAATACTTTTGCGGAAGTTTCAACTGACCAGGAAGGTGAACATGGATTGGTTGGAATAGCGCTTGATCCGAATTTCAACAGTAATCACTATGTGTATGTATATTACGTCACAAAAAATTCCCTGCGCGGCCGGTTAAGCAGGTTTACCGCGAATGGAGATTATGCAGAGAGTGGCAGTGAATTAATTTTACTTGAAACGGGAGAACTTTACACTTCCATTCATTGCGGCGGAGGAATAGCATTCGGTCAAGATGGAAAACTATACCTCGGTATTGGAAATGACAACAGCAACAGCAATTCACAGAACATTCATACGCTCAAAGGAAAAGTGATTAGAATAAATAAAGACGGATCAGCTCCCGCGGATAATCCATTTAGCGGATCGGCTGACGCAGAGCGTGTATGGGCATACGGTTTAAGAAATCCCTGGACCATAGCAGTAGGAAACGGAAGAATACTGGTGAACGACGTTGGTCAAAATACATGGGAAGAAATAAACGATTGCACTACTGGCGGACAAAATTTTGGATGGGCAGCGACAGAAGGATATCACAATAACCCATCCTATTCAAATCCGCTTTTCGCTTATCATCATGGAGATGGTGGCAGTGATGAAGGATGTTCAATTACCGGAGGACATTTTTTCAACGGAAATCTCAGTAATTATCCTTCTCAATATTCCGGTAAATATTTTTTCATTGACTATTGTGGAAACTGGATCAATTATCTTGATCTTTCAACAGGCGCGGTAAAACATAATTTTGCAACCGGCCTCGCTTCCGCTCTCAATTATATCAAACAGGGCACAGACGGAAATCTATATTATTTCAGCATCAGCCAGAATTCATTGTATAAAATCACTTACAACGGAAGCAGCAATAGTCCGCCTGCAATTACTGATCATCCTGATGATCTTACTATTCCAGCAGGACAAAATGCGACATTCAACGTTACCGCAACCGGCACTTCGCCGCTGAACTATCAATGGAAGAAAAACGGACAAAACATTGGAGGGGCGAATTCAAATTCATATACAATCACTAATGCGCAAAATTCAGATATGGGTTCTTACCGCGTTGTAGTTAGCAATAATTTTGGAAGCGCCACAAGTAACACAGCGTCATTAACT
>CBIHPU010000621.1:0-2475 GCA_966211935.1 uncultured bacterium
AGGTTGGGTGAATCTGTGTGAAACATGGATTTCCGAAAAACGCGCCATTCTTGTGCGCCTTCCACGCAGCGGTTGCATTACTTCCCATCGCGTTGGTAGAAAGATAGAATACGTTTCCATAACCACCTGTGCAAAGCAACACAGCGTGGCCAAAATGTCTTTCTAATTTGCCATTAACAAGGTCACGCGCGATGATTCCTCTCGCTTTGCCGTCGATCATTACAACCTCAAGCATTTCATGACGCGAATACATTTTCACCGCGCCTGTACCAACCTGACGCTGCAATGCAGAATAGGCTCCAAGTAACAACTGTTGTCCGGTTTGTCCGGCAGCATAAAATGTTCTCTGAACCTGAGTTCCACCGAAGGAACGGTTGCTTAATGTTCCGCCGTATTCACGCGCAAAAGGAACTCCTTGTGCAACACACTGGTCAATGATGTTACCGGAAACTTCTGCCAGACGGTGAACGTTCGCTTCACGCGCCCTGTAGTCTCCACCTTTAATTGTGTCGTAAAACAAACGGTAAACTGAGTCACCATCGTTCTGATAATTTTTTGCCGCGTTGATACCACCCTGTGCCGCGATAGAGTGAGCGCGGCGCGGTGAATCCTGGTAACAGAATACTTTCACCTTATATCCAAGTTCCGCGAGTGTAGCAGCAGCAGCAGCGCCAGCAAGACCTGATCCAACCACAACAATCTCAATGCTGCGTTTGTTTGCCGGATTTACGAGCGGTACAGTAGAACGGTACTTTGTCCATTTCTGTTCCAGTGCTCCGTCAGGGATTTTTGAGTTTAATTTAGAAGATGACATAAAAATATTTTTATTCTGTTATCAGATTATTTAATCCAACCCATTGCCATTGAAATAGGCATTGCCGCAAAAAGAATGCACACTATAATAGAGTAAAGCATGCCTAGTGTCCTGATCAGCCCATTATACTTTCTGTGATTCCATCCCATCGACTGAAAAGCCGAACTGAAGCCATGAAGCAGGTGATAAAGCAAAGCGCCGATGCCAAGGAGATAAAGCGCTATAAAATACCAATGCTCGAAATTGAAAACAGCTTTCATGCTTTCAAATGTGTTGTGTTCAGTGTCGTTCAACATTGCCTGCTTTGTAGGAACCCAAAAATTTGCGAGGTGAACAACCAGAAAAATAAGAATCAGCGAACCAAGAATTCCCATGGAGCGGGAATACCATTTACTGTTCGCGTTGCCGTTGTTAACCGCATATTTTACAGGACGCGCTTTGTTGTTTTTCAGCGTAAGCTTAAGCGAAAGAAAAATGTGCAGCAGAAAACCTGCAAACAACACAATTTCCAGAATGCGCACTATTGGGTTATGCGCCATAAAGTGCGCCGCAGTATTGAAAGTCTGTCCGCCATCGTTTAAAAAAATCAACGCGTTGGTGGTAACATGAATCAGCAGAAAGATGATGAGGAAAAAACCTGTAAGACCCATCACAATTTTCCTCCCGATGCTGGATTCGAGAAAATTTCCTTTGCTCATAAAAAAAGATGTTTTTTACTTGAATGTGTTGACAAATGTATGATTCACAAGGGGTATTTACAAACTGTTTTCTGAATAATTTTCAGAGATATCAGTACGATGAATCAAATTATATCAACGATGAACAAAGTGAAAGACAGAAGTATGACCTGAGTCATCTTATTCATTTCAATCGCGGTAAACCAGAACGTAAACGAGGCCGTCGTTAACACCGCTCTGATCTTCAAGCGAAACACGGATAGGTTCACCTGCTGAATTCTTTCCGGAGAAAACATGAATACCTTTTTCAGTTGCGGGAAGTCCATATTTCCACTGGTAGTACCTGGTTAGATCGTTGAATATTTCAGTGCCGCGATCGTTGCTGTTGGTGCGGATCATCATTTCTATCTCATCAACCTTATTATTTGTAAACTGATATGTTATTGCAATTTCGGTAATGGAGTCTGTTATATACTCGTAGTACAAAGTAGCAGTATCTTCTTCAGAAGGTTCAGAATTCTCCAGTTTTCGCACATCGGCTTCGCTTGTTCCTGGTTCAATACCGCGCAAAACCTTGTCGGTAGTTTTCATTACGCTATCTAACCACAAACCATAACCTTCAAATACTCTTTTCTCAACAATACCTGGCTGATTGGCGCAAGATTGCATAAGGAGCACTGTGATGAGTGCAACGGCAACTATACCAACGCTATTAAAACCTTTTTTCAAGAAAGAAAAATTATTCCTGCTGTTGTTTTTCCACCTGTCTTGTTTCAGGCCTCATCTGCGGGAAGAATAACACATCCTGTATGGACACCTGTCCGGTCATCAGCATACACAATCTGTCAATTCCAATTCCGATTCCAGCGGTGGGAGGCATACCATATTCCAGCGCGCGTAAAAAATCGTAATCAATATACATGGCCTCGTCGTCGCCGCGCTCCATCAGTTTAACCTGCTCTTCAAAACGTTCACGCTGATCAA
>CBIHPU010000622.1:0-2474 GCA_966211935.1 uncultured bacterium
GGATACAAAATGCTCCATATTCTCCCGCCTTATTTAGTGCGATGAATCCAACTTGTATTTCAGACAGTTTCTGTTTTTTTAGTTTTGCAATGCGTTCCACTGCTTCTTTGCAGGCATCTTCCGGTTTTTTTCCCTGCCTCATCAGCTCTACAACCAAATGAGAACCGCAGATCCTTACGACTTCTTCTCCATGGCCCGTTGCAGTTGCCGCGCCAACTTCATTATCAACATATAATCCTGCTCCTATTATCGGTGAATCGCCAACGCGTCCATGCATTTTATAGGCAAGTCCGCTGGTAGTACATGCGCCTGAAAGATTTCCTTTTACATCCATCGCGATCATTCCTATTGTATCGTGATTTTCAATATTTATTTCAGGTTTGTAGTTGGAAGTTTTAAGCCACTCCTTCCACTCTTTTTCTGATTCTGCTGTGAGAAGATTTTGTTTTTTGAATCCCTGATCAAGCGCAAATTGCAATGCTCCTTCACCCACAAGCAACCAATGCGGGGTTTTCTCCATTACTCTTCTTGCAACTGAAATGGGATGAACAATTTGTTCGAGCGCGGCAACCGCGCCAATATTTCCATTCTCATCCATAATGCATGCATCCAGTGTAACTTTCCCATCTCTGTCCGGTCTTCCGCCTAACCCTACAGTTTGATTTTTTTCATCGGCCTCTGCAATGCTTACGCCAGCTTCAACGGCGTCCAACGCTCGGCCATCCGCAGATAGAATTTTCCATGCTGCTTCATTTGCCTGCATTCCAAAATTCCATGTGCTTAATACAATTGGTTTGTTTGTTTTAGCTCCATGAAAACTAAAAATGGAGGAGGCATTGCTTTTGCTTATTAAGCTTATTCCAGTTACCAAAGCTGAAGCTTTAATAAATCTGCGGCGCGTGAACATAAATTGAATTGAATTTTATTCTTTAACCTTCATTACTTTTATTGTTTGCTGAAAATCTTTTCCTTTCAATTCAGCAAAATAAATTCCACCTGAAATACCAAACTCTGCCGGATTAAAAGTAACGGTGTGCATACCTTCCTCCTGGAATGCTGAAGGTGAAATCAATTCTGCTGCTTTTCTAGCCAGTACATCATAAAGTATAAGTGAGATTTGTTGTCTTTCAGGAATTTCAAATGAAACGGAAAAACTATTCGTGAAAGGATTAGGATTAAAAGTGAATTGGTAATCCAGTTTTTTGTAAACGGCTGTAAACACTTCGTTCGTATCAACATTATAAGTTATGCTTCTGTTGTATTCATCAGCGGGAATAATATTGTTTTTTTTCCAGTATAGAAACGTGTAGCCGGGTTTGTCGTTCGCGCTTATAGTAACGGGAACTCCGTCAAAATAGATTCCGTTCCATGGTAGAGAATCTGCAGTGATTGTATTGATTGTAATATTTCCTGCACCCGCCGGTTCTGTTTCAAGACTTACCTGTACCTGTTTATTGAGTGTAAATTCATTTTGTATATGATCTCTTGCGTAATTTATACGTGTATCCATGAATTGCATCATTGTATCCACATTCGCCATCCACGAAGGAACATCGGTTGATCTTCCGATAAAAGTCCAGAGGACACCATTATTGCCCCAGCGCTGAAAATGCCGCTCCATTTCAGGATACATCTCATCGCGCAGTTCTTCACATTTGTCTCTGAATTTATACGGACGGAAAATTGTGTTCATTAAATCAGCATAACGGTTTACAAAATAATTTCTGAAGCCAATGTTTTTCAGCAGCGAAGCAAGCATTAATGAATGAGGATTCATTACAGGGGGTGCTATGGCGCGATGAAGCATATTTGTTGTATCGGCTCCATCCAGGAATGGTAAAAACGAGAGTGAAAGATCTGTATCCCATAATATGTAGCGCCACTTTCCAACAGGATCATTCGTTCTCCAGTATTTTATATTGTTTGTGTAATTTCCAAGCCAGTCAATATTTATAACGTAGGTTTCAGTGGCGAAATAATCTGTAAAATTTTTTATGTCGAGTAGCTTTGCCGCCGAATCATAATTTGCCTGGACATTCATTGGATTTGTCGCGATGAAAGAAACCATATCAAGAAACGCTTTGTTACTTCCTTCAATAATGTTTCCATCAAATTCCAGGAAGTCAATTTTTTTCGGGTCTACATTGTGATTGTTCGCCAGGTAATCTGCATCCTGTCTTTCCCTCAATTCATAAACTCCAAAATAATCTCCGTTTATATAGAGCAGGCAAGGACGACCGTCCATCATATCAAGGTGAGTTGATTTCTGAATCGTTTTGTGGTTTAGCCGATCACGCATGTGACAAGTGTTCCAGTCTGATCCTGCATTCCTGATATTGAAATTTTTGAAGTCTTTCATGTCTGGTTTATCCGGAAATAATCTGTAATTCACATCTACGCCTCCGTAATTGTCTTTCGCTTTAACCGTAAATCCTTTTTGCGGCCACGCTTTAGAAAAATTACCCTGAATTTTT
>CBIHPU010000623.1:0-2470 GCA_966211935.1 uncultured bacterium
AATTAGAGTTTCCTCCAGGTTTCAGTAAATCTCCAACCTGCAGATCGGCTTTTGTTCCGTGATAAAACGGTCCCTTCTCAGATGGTTCTACGGTTGATGAAATTGCCAGATCATAATTCTTATTTGCATTGTCAGGATCGCCAAGTTCCTCATAGCATTTGGCAAGGCTAGAATACAGAAAAGGAAAAGCTGCCTTAACAGCGTCATCATTTAATTTTAATGCAAGTTGCAATGCTGTTTCAATCCATTTAAGTTTCTCGGAAATATTTTTTTGATTGCGGGCCACATAATAAGCGGCTATGAATTTTTCAAAATCGTTAGTCGCTTCGTTCCATGCCTGTAGAAACAATTTGCCGGCTTCCGCATTATTTTCTTTTTCTTCCTGTTCCATTCCCTGGAGACAGAGTCTGACTATATTGTTGGTCGGGTCGAATGCCATTTTTATAGATTTTGTATTTATCAGGGATAAGTTTCGAACGATTTTTTTCGCCTTTAAAGATATTACAAAAATTATGTGGGATGCGCTGAACAAAATTAAAAACAAGTCATTTTTCATTTGCGATATAATTTTTTGTTTGCTTCGAAAAAAAAAATTTACCTTTAAAACGTGCTGAGAAATTACCTGAATTCGAAAACAATCGCGACATCTTTATTTGTTCTGCTGATTATTGCGGGAAAACTTGAAGGGCAGAACAAGGAAATTGAAAGGCTCATGCGGAACGAGTTTAAAATGACTTTCCCGAGCGTGTATTTCAAAAACAATTCTACAGAATACGCGGCAATGCCTTATAGCGCCGATTCCTGTTACAAATACATTGCGGCGCATATTGAAAACATAAACAGCATGGTTCTCTGGCGCGACAGCACCGAAACAAAAAAACTTACACGGTTGCGCAAGAAAGAAATAAGAAAGGGATTGAGAAAACATGTAAGAGCGCGCATTATCCGGATAGAGGCGGTGGGGGGACAGCAAAAAATTACTTCACGCACAATTTACACCGGTACCGACAGCAGCCAGATCCAGTATTTACTTTCGCTGAACAGCGTTTTTGATGTGAGCGGACTTCTTGTTCAGCCGCGTGGTAAAAGAACACATCTCGAGAAGCCACGGTGGTGGTGTCGCTGGTGCTGGGCAAGGGGAGTATACAAAGCGAAATTCCGCGCCTGGTATAAACGAAACCGGGTTGATTTTAAATAGAGAAAAAATATTTTAGATTGAAAAAGCGAGTGATATTATTATCCTGGCTCTTTTCCTGAGCGATCACCTCGAGTAAGCTTTGGCATGATGAGGCTGTTCCTTTTCAAAAAAAGTTACAACTCCGGTGCTGATGTCATGTGTACCTCCAACAATCTCAATCTTTCCTGATTCAACCATTTCTTTCAATATTGGACTTCTTTCAAGAATACCAGTCATAGCCCGTTTTACATTAATGTTGGTTACTTTATCTACGAATTCCACATTTGCTGAAGTTCTGTTTGTCTTAACGCTGGTCTCTTCGTCAACTGCTGGTCTGATCTTTGAAAGCAGAGCCGTCAGATTTCCCATTTCCACATGATCGCAGGCGCCTTTTACCGCACCGCATTTTGTGTGACCAAGCACCACAATAATTTTAGAACCGGCAACTTTGCAAGCAAACTCCATGCTACCAAGAATATCTTCGTTAATGATATTTCCGGCAACTCTAACGCTGAACAGATCGCCTAATCCCTGATCAAAAATAAGCTCAGCAGAAGTTCGAGAGTCAATACAGCTCAGGATCACGGCAAAAGGATATTGTCCCTCAGAAGTTTCGTTGGCCTGCTGAAGAAGATTTCTGTTGATCTTCAGATTATTTACAAATCTTTTGTTGCCCTCTTTCAAAAGTTCAAGCGCTTTGTGAGGTGTTATTGCAGTCTGCATTTCTTTGGTTAGTGTTCTCATGTCGTTGTTTTTTTTTGATTTATTTATTTCAAATAAAATTCTTTTGGCTCCGCAAATTCGGGCACGTCCTTTTCATTCAGCAATTGCTTTATATTTAATTCAATTGTTTGGGATATAGCGTTCACAGCTGTATCTGTTGGTCTGTTCTCAAACGGGTCCTGCATATGTGTAGCAGATTTTTCGAGCAGAAAGAATGCGGAGGAGATCAGCAAAAGAATTGGAAGTTCAAAATAAAATGCCAGGTCAGTGAGCGCAACTGAAAGCGTTACAACAAAAATGTATATAATGTAGTGAAGGAATTGCCGGTAAGTAACCGGAAAAACTGTTGATTTTATTCGTTCAGCCTTGCCCTGCGAATCACAAAGTCTTACAAGCGTATTATCCAGCTGTATATGTGCAAAGGCGTCTATCTGTGCGGTGTTGCGAAGGTATTTAATATCCCTGCTGTGCAGCTGAATCAAAGCCAGTGGTTTATTATTGTGCAATCTGATCTCTTTCAGGTCTTCTTCCGAAACAAATTGATTTAGATTTTGGAGCGGATCAACTTTC
>CBIHPU010000624.1:0-2465 GCA_966211935.1 uncultured bacterium
CAATACTTCGCTGAATATCCATAATATTCACAGGCGTAAAACAATGCGTAGATCCGTCAATGTGTGATTTGAATTTTGCTCCTTCTTCAGATAACTTTCTCTGGTTTGCAAGAGAAAAAACCTGGTAGCCCCCGCTGTCCGTAAGAATGGGCCGGTCCCAACCATTGAATTTATGAAGTCCGCCGGCTTTTTCCAGCGTATCAATTCCGGGACGCAAATACAAATGATAAGTATTTCCAAGAATGATCTCGGCTCTAATATCCTCTTTTAATTCACGCTGGTGAATAGCCTTAACTGTGCCTGCAGTACCTACAGGCATGAAAATGGGAGTTTCGATTGTACCATGACCCGTTTCAATTTTTCCGGCGCGGGCATTTGATCCCGGATCTTTATGCAGAAGTGTGAAATCCACCTTTTAATTTTTTAAGTAATTCAGGAAACTGTTCCAGGTCTCCTATTTTATAATCAGCAATACTGAAGCGCGGATCTGTTGTGTGCAAAGGATCCGGAACCGCGATTGCTTTCATGTGGGCCGCTTTCGCAGCTATAATTCCATTAACAGAATCTTCAATCACAATACAATTTTCAGGATTGATCTGCAGTGAATTGGCGCAATTCAAAAAAACCTGCGGGTGCGGTTTGCCAAAATCAAGATGCTCTGCAGATTCAACGCTTTTAAAATAAGTCTCACGTTCTATTTTTTTCAAAACCGTTTTAACGATCCTGGAATTTGAGGAAGTTGCCAGTCCGGTTAAAAGATTGTGCCTCTCGCAGGCTTCAAAAGCTATTTCCACTCCCTTCATTTCAACATTGCTGTTCAAAATCAAATTGCAGAGATTATCGATCACGTCGTCATGCAGTTGCTGCGGAGTTTTTCCTCTAAATGGCCGGATGCGGCTCCAATGTTCAACCACTTTGTCAAAACGCATTCCGGTTGTTAACTTGCAATCCTCATCGGTAAAATCAATTCCGGCTTCAAGGAAACCTTCTATCATCACCTTTCTCCACAATGGCTCGGTATCCACCAACACTCCATCCATATCAAATATTACCGCCCTTATCTCTGTCATAAATATCCCCGCTGTTAATTTCTTTGTTTATAGCTAACAAAAGTAACTAAAATCCGCGCAGCGCTTAGACGTAAATTTGCGTCGCATGTATTATCCTGATCTTAACCAGCCCAGCCTGGAATTGTTTATTCTCGCTGCTCTTGCATTTGTATTCCTTATCCAGGTGATCTGGTATTTTTCAAATTTTGGGAAAGTTGCATTTTATAAAACGCCTGAACAAAAAGAAGTTCCCTCATTTCCTGTTTCTGTTATACTCTGCGCCCGCAACGAAGGCGATAACCTTACTGAATTCCTGCCGGAAATACTCTCACAGGATTATCCCGAATTTGAAGTGATTGTTGTAAACGACTGTTCTTCCGATAACACGGAGGATGTATTACGTGAATTTTCAAAGTTGTTTCCCAATCTGAAAGCAATAACAGTAAAGGAAGATGAGTATTACACGCACGGAAAAAAATTCGCCCTGATGGTAGGAATTAAAGGCGCGAAATACGATCACCTTGTGCTTACCGACGCTGACTGCAAACCGGCTTCACGCGATTGGTTGTCCAGGATGGCTACAGGGTTTGCCAATGAAAAAAACATTGTTCTTGGTTACGGCGGATATGAAAGCGGACCTGGTTTTCTGAATAAGCTGATCAGGTTCGATACTTTCCAGATCGGTTTAACCTATTTATCTGCCGCCTTGAGAAAGAAACCATACATGGGTGTAGGAAGAAATCTCGCCTATAAAAAAGAACTGTTTTTCAAAAGCAAAAATTTCAGTAAACATTACCATTTGAAGTCGGGAGATGACGATCTTTTTATAAACGATGTAGCGACGGGGAAAAACACGACCGTTGTTATAGACCCCGAAGCAATTACTGTTTCAGTGCCAAAGGCAACCTGGCCGGAATGGTGGAGACAGAAACAGCGTCACCTGACAACAGCGCCATACTACAAACCGTCCACCCGCTTTGCTTTAGGCTTTTACTACGCCCTCAATTATCTGTTCTGGGGCCTGTTTGTGGCCGGGCTTTTTTTTAAGGAAACTTTTCTTCCGGCGCTAGGTTTATTATTACTGAGATGGGTGATACAGTTGCTTATCTATGCATCCGCGGCGAAGAAGCTGAATCAAAAGGGAATTGTAGGTTTATGGTTTGTATTTGACGTGATTTTTTTGTTTATTTATCCTGCGTTACACCTAACAAAACGTTATTTCCGGCCTAACAAATGGATGAACTGAAACCTGAGGATATTAATGAGAAGCTGAGCAGCAAGGCCATCCACGATTACAAGCTTATCAGAAAAGCACTGGATGAAGCGGATCAGAAAGCTTATGCCGAACTGATGAGTCGATATCACGATTCTGTGTACTTTATGCTGCTGAAAATGGTAAAGAACAAAGAAGACGCG
>CBIHPU010000625.1:0-2464 GCA_966211935.1 uncultured bacterium
AGCTCCACCTTGCTCACGAAATTGTTGCTACGCAATAAGAAAGCCAGCAATTTTCAAAGGATTCCGATCCGACAAAAGAGCAAAGGACGTTTCATTTGAAACAGAATTAATCTCAAATAATAAAATAGCAACTGATCCATCCAGCAAAAAAAGAAAAAAAACCAATGAAACCTTACGTAATCCTCCCGAACTTAGCAACTGGCCCGAACTAAAACGCATACTGAAACGAGGCAGTAGAAATCATATCGAAATAGATAATAAAGTATTAGAATTAAATAACGTTGAAGAAGAAATATGGCCCGCAGAAAAAGTAACCAAGGCAGAACTGATCAAGTATTACATTGATATAGCTGAATATATTCTCCCCTACATTCAAAATCGTCCTTTATCCTTGCATATCAAACATAGGGGAATATTTGATGAGGGTATGTATATCAAAGGGATGGAAGGCAATCAGCCGGAGTGGGCGGAGGTTTTTATCGCTGAACGCATTCACAAAAAAGAGGGCCGCTCAAAAAACATAGATTATCTGATTTGTAATAATATTGCAACGTTGGCTTATATAATCAACCTGGGTTGCATAGATATCAATCCCTGGAATTCAAGAACTACAAGCCCACTTAACCCAGATTATATTGTTATAGATCTTGATCCTTCAGAAAAAAACGGTTTTGACAAAGCTTCAGAAACAGCAATTGCGGCAAAAAATATTCTTGATAAACTGAAATTAAAAGCTTTGATTAAAACATCAGGGAAAACCGGAATACATATACTACTTCCAACAGCACCAACCTTCACTTTTCCACAGTCGAGAAAAATTGCAAAGCGCCTTTGCGAAATAATACACACAGCTATTCCTGATATTACGACAATTGAAGACTCGATCGCGAGCCGGGGAAGTAAGGTTTTTCTTGATGACAATCAGAATGATTACGCTGATACTATTGCTGCTGTTTATTCTGTCCGACCATATTATCTTCCCAATGTCTCCACACCATTGGAATGGAAAGAGCTGAAAAAAAAATTAAATCCCGTGGATTTTAATATCCACAATACATTGAAACGCCTGAAGACAAAGGGCGATTTGTTTAAGCACCTTTTCTCAAAGACGTACCAGAAAAATAACACAGAAATTTTAAAACAATTTATATAAAACCGGAATCACGATCTTACAGATTCTCAGAACAGTAAAATTCAATTCGCATTGGGATTATTCCTTCTTTTTCTTCTCTGTGTCTTTATTGTTTAGTTTTGGATCCACAATCATGTGAATGTTTCCGTCCTGGTCAACACATTGCCCGCTGCGTAAAGATATTTTCTCCCCGTTCTTCCTGGAAATTACGCCGTTTTTGGAAATGATGGAACTGTCGTTGAGCAGGACGTCTCCTTCTACCGTAAGTTCGTGTTCAGTCAAAACCAAGATACCATCTTTCAGGTCAACGCAATAGTCCGCCTGATCTTTGGTGATGGTTGGTTGCGCATACGCAGAAATTGAAATGCATATAGCGGCTATTATAAAAAATCTTTTCATACTTTATTTTCCCCAAGTTGCATACCAGAAAATGTTATTATAGTGAAATTTAATTGTCTGAGCGTGATATTACTCATGCAGAAAACAATTTTCAGTCGCCTTGTTTTTTGCGAGGCATGTTTATTTTTCAGAATTATTTCACATTAATAAAATCATGGGAAAAATCAAATGGGCTGCTGACCCAACACACAGCGAAATTGTTTTCAAGGTAAAACATATGATGATCACGAACGTAACCGGGATTTTACGTGATTTTGAGATTAATGTTGAAAGCGACGACGAGATCTTCACTAACGCTAAAATAGAATTTGTCGGTAAACTGGCATCAATTACAACAGGTAACGAACAACGCGACACTCATTTACGCAGTCCGGATTTCTTTGATGTGGAAAACTTCCCTGTGGTAAGATTCAAATCAACCAACTATGAAAAACTTTCTGTAGAAAAATATAAGCTCCACGGAGATCTGACAATAAAAGATAAAACCAAAAACATAGACCTTGAAGTTGAATTTGGCGGGATCAACAGGGATCCCTGGGGAAATAACAAAGCAGGTTTTTCCGTTTCTGGAAAAATAAACCGTAAAGATTTTGGGTTGACCTGGAATGTGGCGCTGGAAACAGGTGGAGTTCTGGTGAGCGATGAAGTTAAATTCAATTGCGAAATTCAGCTCGTGGAAAAAAAGGATTAAGAAAAGTTTTTTCAATATCTAAGTTGCTGATTTCACAACTTTCAGCTTAAGTCGCCGGTTATCCGCTGCGATCACTTCAATTATATAAACACCGCTCTTCAGATCAGTTCCGATAATATAATTCCTGCTCAACGGAATATTGCTATTCGCGGAAATAATTTTTCCAGCGAGATCATAGACATTAACAATGTAGTTTGCATCAAGATCATCACTGTTGTGTATTTGAAGATTTATTTCTTCCG
>CBIHPU010000626.1:0-2464 GCA_966211935.1 uncultured bacterium
TTCATCATCACCAACAAAACATATCCAGTTTCTCCAATCGCCCATAGAACCGGTTACTGATGTTCCGCAGCTGTTCACTTCGGAACTGTAACTTCCATTGGGTCTCACATAATTCATTATTTTATTAACGATCACATTGGCTTCATTAAGCGTTCTGCTCGGAATTCTTCCGATTCCCAGGTCGAGGGCATCGAGCGTAAAATCACCTTCATTGTCATCCAGTAATCCAAAAAAATCATCACTGGTATAAGAACCCGTTGGAGCGATGGATTGGGGGGATTGATATGTCGGAATATAATTACTGTTGCCAACAGGTGTTGCTTTGTATTTGTAAGATCCGTCACCAAGAAGTAAAAGATATTTTGGCGCGTCGTCAGCTGTAGCAGCGCGTTTATATAACATGCGCACAAATTCGCGGATTGCAACCGGATCCTGTGAGCCTGAAGAGAATTCATTATAGCATTGCTGAGGTGTAACGATCACATAACTGAGCGAATCATTCTGTTCGTGGAAGTCCGCAAGTCGCTGCGCTTCGGGAAGAAAGTTTGGATGAGACACAATTACATAATCCGCCTGAGTTATCGCGTGCAGGTTCTGGTTGGCAACTCTTCCATGATAAACCGGTGTCAGATATCCCGTATTCTGAAAAATAATGTACTCGCGGAGAGAATCGGTGGCCTGCGTGAATTGAACATTTGAGCCTGAAGTTGTAAACTGCTGCGATCTTACGTTAGACAGATCTGTAATTTCCCAAATAGTAGGGCTGCTTAAAGTGGAAAGCGAATACATCGCTACGTTTCCTGTTCCCACACTCCTTCTGTCGCGAAAAGACATTTGCTGCGTAATCTGAATGAGTTGTCTTCTCGCGTTCACGCGGATATAGTTTAACCATCCAAGAGCCGAGGCATTGTTTTTAGTTACTGTGATTTGAATACTCGGATTTGAAGAAATAAAGTTCGTACATATACCGCCATCAGCCGCGTAGGGCGCTGTGTAATTGGTAAGTGAAACCGTTGTGCTTGTTAACGGTATGGATCCGCCCGGATAAAAAACAGTATACGCGTTAGCATCCGCTCCTGACATTCTGTTGGCCAGCGAGGCTTCAAGAAAAACTGTATCTCCCGCAACTATGTTTGGAAAGTTAAAGGTGAATGGATAGGAAGTTACAATATCAAAATATTCACCATACCATTCGCGACCTGTTTTGATAAGATTGACCGCATTATTTTCATAATATCCAAAGTCGTCAAAAGTTGTAACTGTATGCGTTGGTGTTGAAGAAGCTTGAGACTGTGTTGCAACTCGTTTTCCTGATGTGGTTCCTACCGTTAAAAAGTAATACGTGGTATCGCTATACGGATTAAGTTTGTGGCGGTATTTGACACAGGCCAGAGAATTTTGCCGTTGCCAGTAATGTGGTGAGCTTCCATAAAACAAAATGTAATCGTTATTATTGAATACTCCATCACCTTCGCCCTCCACCACAATTGCATTCTCTAGTAAATCATCGGGCCTGAAGACGGCGTTTGATTCCGGCATCATCCTTCCTCCATTACCGAATAATTTAATATTTGCCGGATTTATCGAGTCAGGATCTATCCCCATGCTGACCAAAAAAGAATAATCTATTTTATAAACGCCGGACTGCGTAACTCCTATTTTATACCAGTTACCAGAAGCCAGTACAGATGTAGTTCCGAACGAATTCAGATTTGGATTGGAAAATTTTTCGGAAGAAGGCGAGGATTTCCATGTTAAATTAAATGCTGTCAATTTCTCAAAGCCCCCGTTTTTGGTTCTTCTGACAGGAATGATTTTACAGACCACATCCTTGTTTTTCCGGATCTCCCTGACAATATTTTCAACGGCGAACTCATTGGTTATATAGGCGTTAAGATCATTGAGAATTCTTAATTCAACTTCATTTGTGACAACCTGGGTTTCAATATTGGAAATTTCTGCTGCAAAGCCAGAACCAGGACTACCGTTTACCTTTGTAAGATAAGGCAGGTAGTTTTTTTCAATATCATACAAAACCCCTGTAAAATTCAGAAATGAAACAGATTCAATTTCCGTAATTTTCTCTGTAGCGGGAGAAAGCCATTCTATTTTATGTTGCGCTGCATCCTTAACCTGAACGGAAGGAGTTTTAACAGCAGTGTTACGCTGAGCGGCACCGAATAAAAACAACAGCGAAAAAAGTTGGAATAAATTGCTTTTTTTCATTTGAAAGTTTGAGAACAGCAATGAGCTGTTATAAAGGTTTTAAAGATACTTTTTTAGATGTTAGAAAAACGAATGCCAGTACCGTTTATTGTCCGCCTGTTAAAATTATTATGGGGAAAAGCAGTTATGATCAACACACGGTTTGGATGCAAAAAAGGCATGATTAATAACATCCGGCAAAAAAAACTGCAATACTTTCGTTTTTTATCAGATTTTTTTTTAATATCTTTGTGAATAT
>CBIHPU010000627.1:0-2451 GCA_966211935.1 uncultured bacterium
TGAAAATGGATCCATTGGCAAAAGCGAGAACCTTTGACCTGAACGCGGAAATAAAAGACGTGCAGTTAATGCAACTAAACGATTTCTTTAAAGCTTATGGTAAGCTCGATATTAATAAGGGCACATTTGGTTTATATACGGAAGCGGCTGCAAAACAAGGCAACTTTGTGGGATATGTAAAACCAATTATAAAGGACCTGGACATTCTCGGCCCCGAAGACAAAGACAATACTTTTTTGCAGAAACTTTGGGAATCTTTAGCAGGAGGCGTTGGAGTAATATTCAGAAATCAACCCCATGATCAATTGGCCACGAAAATTCCTTTTGAAGGAAACATTGATAAACCAGACACAAAACTGTGGTACGCTGTGTGGCTGGTATTGAGGAACGCTTTCATTGAGGCTCTTCGTCCCGCTATAGAGCACGAGATCAATCTCAAATCAATTGACCCGGACAAAACATTTTACGAAGGAATTTTATCGCCGGATGAAAAAGAAAAAGATGATAAAAAGGATGGCTTGCTAAAAAAAATATTCAAAAAAGATAAGGATAAAGAGAAAAGCAGAAACGGGGAACATGAGAAAGAACAAAAAGAATAAAAAAAAACGTTAGCGGTAAAATTTACTCAATGCAATAATTGCGCTGACTATAAAATAATTAATGGCATATTTTTTTTTCATTTAATAAAAACCAAAAACTAAACACGATGAAAAAACTGAATAAATTAAAGTCCCAACTGTTTCAGAAAGGAATTTTGCTGGCAATGACTCTGTTAAGCATGTCGCTTTACAATTGCAAAGAACAGGATAATCCAGAGAAACAGGCTGAAGAACAAAACGAAGCAAAGTTCAGAGGAAAAGATGAACGTGACGCTGAATGGGCGGTTGAAGTTGCTCTTTCTAACATGAAAGAAATAAGGCTTGCTCAGCTAGCAATGGATCATGCAGTGTCTGCGGATATTAAAAGTCTCGCTAAAACGCTGGAAAAAGATCATACCGCTGCTCTTAATGAATTAAAGGAAATGGCGGCTAAAAAAAACATAACGCTGCCCGATTCAATAACCAAAGAAATGCAGGATGACATTGATGATATGGCAAAAAAAGGCGGGGAAGAATTTGATAGGGAGTATGCGGATAAAATGGTTGATTCACACGAAAAATCAATCAGGAAATTCGAAGACCTGGCTAACGACACAAATGATGAGCGGGATCTTGATATGAAAAACTGGGCGAATAAAATGTTACCTACACTGCGCATGCATTATGATCAGGCTATGACATTAAAAGAAAACCTGGACAAGAAAAATAACGGAACACGGGCCAGAAAATAATAAATGAATATTCCAATACAGAAAGGGTTACCAAATGGTGACCTTTTTTTATGCCCTTTTTCTTAAAGCTGATAATAAAGTAATTGGAAAGGAAAGAATACGAAGAGGCAGAGGAAGTTGTTTGTAAATGGCGGGGCGGTTGAATAGAAAAGCCCATCTTATACTGTAATGGACGCGCATGCTGATTCTCTTCTGTAAAAACAAAAATTTATTTATTGTTCCGGGTACAACCCGCGTATAAATGAAATACCATATTAGTTTGGCGAAGGTTCCGCTGATGTGCATGCCGCCAACATCTGCTACTGCCCTGCTCCACCCCACCGATAAGATTGTCGTATTATTTTTCTTCATCAAAGGTTTCCATTTGATTTTGCCGTCGTTATTTAAATTAAGCGCAAGTTGCTTTGACTGCAAAATTGCATTCTGAATTGTAGGCGGAGGCGATTGTATCATATCCCTGTCTGAAACGGATGCAACATAACCAACAGCGTAAACGTTTTCAGCATCAATAATTTTATTGCATAGATCCGTTTTGATCCGCTTATCGTTGGTTAAACTTGTGGCGGGAATTCCATTTATCAGCTGCCCTTCAATTTTATTTGTCCAGAGACAAATATGGCAATCCATGGTCTTGTGATCATCCATCACCACTTTGTCATCATGATGGCGTACCGCATCAGTATTCAGCCAGACCCTCACATTTAAATTCTCCAGGTATAATCTCGCTTTTTCGGAAGACTTGCGCGACATACTGTTCAGTAATTTCCCTGAAGGCTCTGTTAAATGCAATTCAATTGCAGATAACTCGGCGTCAACAACAGGATTACCGGAACGCATTCTGTTTTTCATTTCAGCAAGTTGAGCTGCAAGTTCAACTCCCGCCCTTCCCCCGCCAACCAACACAATATTTCTGTATTTAGATCGCAATGAAAAATCCTTTGATTCGCTCTGTAAACTTATTACCAGGTACTGAAGCAATCTTGCCGGATCAAGACGCGTTCCACTAACGCTGCAGAAATATGACGGTAATTTCTGATCATTTATAATATAATTGAATTTGCTCCCTGAAGCAATGACGAGTTTGGAATAAGAAATTTTTCCCGACCGGGTGATGAGAATCC
>CBIHPU010000628.1:0-2439 GCA_966211935.1 uncultured bacterium
CAGAATTACAGCGCAAAAGGCAGAATTTAAACAGGAAAACTTTCAGAAGTATGCAGTTATAATAGGAATATTTGTTGTGTTTGGAGGATTGATTCTGGTTTTTAACCGTTTCAGAATTATAAACAAACAGAAAAAAATAATTGAGCAACAAAAAGTCATGGTTGACAATGCATATCATTCACTCGCTGAGAAAAACAAAGAAGTAATGGATAGCATCCGCTATGCAAAACGTATTCAGTCTGCCCTGTTAACATCAGAAAGTTACATTGAACGGAAACTGAATTCTCTTAAAAATAAAAATAATTCATCGCACTAAGTAATATAAATGAATCTTCGTTTTATTATAATTGTTTGTTTACTGGTAATGACAAATATTGGGCAGGCTAAAAAAGTTGACTCATTGCTGGTTGCACTTAAAAATGTCACTATCGATTCCACGAGGTGTTCGATTTTTCTTCAATTAGGAGAATTGGTTTATAAAAGAAATCAGGACTCAGCGCTATTGTTGTGGACGAACGCGTTAAACATTGCAGAAAAGAGATATGCGGATCATGGAATTTCAGGAGCAGAAAAAAAAACCTATGCGAAGTATTTATCCAGAGCGCTAAACAGCGTTGCATTTGTAATCGAACAAAAGGGTGAAATCATTAAAGCGCTGGAATATTATGAACGCAATTTAAGAATAGAAGAGAAAAACAGCGATAGCTCCGGAATGTCCAATACACTTCATAGTATAGCATTTATTTATAACAACCAGGGAAACGTTGGTAAAGCACTTGAATATTTTAGCAAAAGCCTGAAACTATATGAGTCACTAGGTGACAAACACGGAGCGGCAACATCACTGAATACGGTTGGACTAATGTACTATCACCAGGGAGCGATTGATAAGGCGATGGAATATTATCACAAAAGTTTAAAAATAAGAGAAGAGATTGGAGACAAGCAGGGAATCGCAACATCCCTGAACAATATTGGAGCCGCGTATAGAAAATTGAATAATATACCTAAGGCTATGGAAAATTACGAGAAGAGCATGAAGATCCGGGAAGAGATTAGCGACAAATCAGGAATTGCTGCGTTACTGAATAATTTCGGCTTTATTTACAGCAACAATGGTGAGCTACTGAAGGCCCTTGATTATTATTACCGTAGTCTGAAGATACGTGAAGATATGGGAGATAAAAAGGGAATTGCGACTTCACTCAATAATCTTGGAAGTGTATATTTTAAACTTTACTCAACCCAAACAGGCAATAAACAATCCAATCTTAATAAGGCGTTGAAGTATTCGTCTCGATCTTTGGAAATAAGTACAGAATTGGGCTTTCCTGAAAATATTTATAAAGCAGCTAAAAGTCTGAATTCAGTGTACAAAGCTAAAGGAGATTACAATAACGCCTTGAAATATTTTGAACTGTACATATTGATGCGTGACAGTATACAAAATGAAGAAACAAAAAAAGCTTCCATCAAATCTCAACTAAGCTATGAGTTTGAAAAAAAAGCCGCAGCTGATTCTATCAAAAATGCGGAATTGCAGAAAGTTCAGACAGCTCAATTGATTGCACAGGAAGCAAAATTAAAACAGGAAAGAACTCAGTTCCGGGTATTAGTTGGAGGTTTAATATTTATCGCCGCCGGCTTGTTCGTTGTAATAAACCGGTTCAGGGTGACAAATAAACAGAAGAAAATTATAGAATTGCAAAAAAGCAAAGTGGATGAAGCTTATGATAAGCTGAGCGAGAAAAACAAAGAAGTATTGGACAGTATTCAATATGCCAAACGCATACAGAGCGCGTTACTCACCTCGCAGAGTTATATTCGTCGCAAACTTAAAGAGCTTAACGCTGAAAAATGAACGCTAAACTAAATCCAGGCATAAAACATACATGGAAAAAAATTTTTCCCGCGATCTCAGTTTTACTCTGGATTCCTATAACAAACTTGTTGTGTCAGAGCTCACGCTTTACTGATTCTTTAACAGAAGTTCTGAATAAGGCAGACAGCGACACGGCCAGGTTAAAGGCGCAAAACCAGCTTGCATGGCACTTACAAAATTCAGGTGATTACGAACCGGCCCGGGAATATACTTCGGCCGCTCTAAAGCTCGCAGACAAACTTCTTGCAACCGCAAAAGGAGATGAAAATATTATCAAAATAAAAAACGCAAAAGGAAACGCGGTAAACAATTTAGGAATGATCCAGCGTGGTTTAGGGCAGTTTGATTCTTCTAAGACCAATCTGGTTTCAGCATATTATATCTTCCGGGAAACAAAAAACGCCGAAGACATGTCAACGGTCATTAATAATATTGGCATGTTACTTAAAAAAGACGGTAATTTTAATTTATCTCTTAAGTTTTATTTAGTGAGCCTGGAAGTGAAAGAGCAGCTACTTGCCCAGGCAATAAAAAATAATGACGCGAAGAAAATTAAA
>CBIHPU010000629.1:0-2439 GCA_966211935.1 uncultured bacterium
ACATCGACGTCGGACTGAATTGTTTTTTCAAACCACGGACCTTTAGCTTCTATCATTTGATAAGGTAAGCCCATTGCTTCCGGAATAACGAGAATGTCTGAAAAAATAATGGCCGCGTCAACGCCTAAAATATCCACAGGCTGCACCGTTACTTCCGCAGCAAGTTCCGGGTTCTTTACAAAATCAATAAAATTTTTCGCACGCGCGCGTGTCGCTTTATATTCAGGTAACACTCTTCCGGCCTGGCGCATCAGCCAAACGGGAACACGCTCGGTATTTTCGCCCCTTGCAGCGCGAAGAATGAGGTCATTTTGCAGCTTTTCAATCATGGCTGCAAAGGTATGGTTTTATATTGTTTTGTTGTCCTTCAGAAGTCGGTGGCGAATTAATTGTCAATTCATTATCTAGGGAATATAATAGCATTTATCGTTGTGTAAAAATGAAGTATCATGTTTTCCCTAGTTGGAATTTTCACGATTGGGTACGTTTGGATCGCCGAATGCGGGGATATGGCAATTCGGTGCGAACCGGCAAGTTTCCTGGCCTTAGTTCGCGTTGACTTGTGCGACAAAGGAAAGCTTGCCGGTTGGCGAATTGCCTTGACTTTTTGGTTCTTTTTGGTCAAGCAAAAAGAACAGAATAAGATGTCCAATTGTTTATTAAATAGGACAAAAGGGCGTTGAAAAAAATTCACCTGATGACGATCAGTTTTTTGAAAGTTCTGTTTGATTCTTCTCATTCGCTGTTCTGATGCTGTGGTCTATTTTTGGATCAGAATACCATAAGAAAATCAATTGTTTAAATAAAAACCAATTAAAAAATCAATGTTATGAGAGTAAGAACACTTGTAGATCTGCTGACCTTGTCAACCAATGTTTACATGCTCAGTAAGGATCAGGAATTCATGAAAAATTTCACCGAGATGGCCAGTAAGGGCAAACAAAAATTTGACAAGTTCATGGAAGACATTACAACGGAAACAGGAGATGAAGGTGATTCTTCCGAGAACGTTGGAGCGGCAAGTAATGGTAATGGCAAAGGCACCGTTATTATGGAAAAGCTGATGCAAAAAGCGAAAGAAGCAAAAGAAGAGCTCGAGGAAAAAATGGAAGAAGTTGCAAAGAAAGTTTATGCAAAAATGCATATAGCGCATACCGAGCAGGTGGATGATCTTAATAAAGAAATTGAAGCGCTTAGAAAAGAACTCGCTCTTGCTGAATCAAGAATTGTTTCGTTGGAAACAACATCAAAACATCATAAATAATAATTAGCCTTACAATCAACCCACCAACACGTTGCTCCAAACATCAACTTTATGAATCTTTTATCGCTCATTTTTGGGCAGAAATATAATGATCTGAAACGATACCGCGAGATAATCAGAGTATTGTTCCGTTATGGATTTGAAGAGGTAGTATCTTATATGGAAGAGAATAAACGATTCGGATTCATCCGGCGTTTTATTCCTAAAGCCACTATTGAGCATGCAACGCATCTTACAAAGTGGGAGAAGATAAGACTGGTTGCAGAAGAGTTGGGACCAACTTTCGTGAAGTTCGGACAGTTGATGAGTAATCGTCCCGATCTTTTACCTGCAGATCTGATCAGGGAACTTGAGAAGTTGCAGGATTCTGTTCCACCTGTGGCAGATGGAATTGCAAGCCGATTGCTGGAGCAGGAGTTGGGACGTAAAATATCTGATGTATTTAAATATTTTGATCCGCTGCCACTTGCCTCCGCATCCATGTCGCAGGTTCACCGCGCGACATTAAAAACCGGTGAGGATGTAGTTGTAAAAATTCAGCGTCCGGGCATTAAAGAGGTAATTGAATCCGATATCAAGGTGATGAAGTATCTCGCGGAAGTACTCTCTAAAAGAATTCCTTCTTTAAAAAGCCTGGATCCCCGCGGATTGGTGAGAAACTTTGAGGAGAGTATTATGCGTGAGCTGGATTTCGTTCACGAATCGGTGAGTATACAGCGATTCAACGCGAACTTTTCAAATCCGCAAAGCAATAACAGGTTTATTCATTCTCCAAGAGTTTTTTCACAGTTCAGTACTTCCAAAGTTCTTACACTCGAATACATTGATGGAATTAAAATTTCTGATCTGAGAAAACTTGAGGCTAGTGGGCTTGACAGAAAAATAATCGCGAAACGATTCGCCGCGTCGTATTTCAGGCAAATCTTTGACCACGGTTTTTTTCATGCGGATCCACATCCCGGAAACGGATTTGTTCTCTCCAACAACAACATTTGCTTTCTTGATTATGGCATGATGGGAAATATCATGCGGAAAGATCTTGAGCAGCTTGGACAAATGTTTCTCGCCGTAAAGTCGAAGGATGTTCGGAAGATTATTCACGCCCTGCAGCAATTATCCGATCAGCCGGTAATAAAAAACAAGCGGCTTCTCGAATCGGATCTGAATGAGTTTGT
>CBIHPU010000630.1:0-2432 GCA_966211935.1 uncultured bacterium
AACCAACTTGTCTTTAAGACGCGAACCGAACAATCCGATTATACGCTGAATTAGCGAACCAACCGGTAAATTATAAATTTCATTCTGGTTACTGTTGAATGTAAATGCAATTTCAGGATGTGCAAGAGACACGCGCTCAAATTCTTCAATCATGTGCTTGAGTTCTATCGCGTCATCTTTCAAAAAATTTCTTCTGGCAGGTACGTTGAAAAAAAGATTTTTGACAGAAAAGTTAGATCCGGTTGCGCATTGACAGGCTTCCTGAATATTCACCTTACCGCCTTCAATAATCAATTGCGTTCCAAGCGATTGTTCCTGCGTTTTTGTTTTTAGTTCAACCTGTGCCACCGCAGAAATTGCGGCAAGCGCTTCGCCTCTGAAACCTTTGGTGCTGATCCGAAATAGATCTTCTGTTGTTTTAAGTTTCGACGTTGCATGACGTTCGAAGCACATGCGGGCGTCAGTTTCAGTCATTCCCTTCCCATTATCAATCACCTGAATCAGCGATTTTCCACCGTCTTTTACTATAAGACGAATATTAGTCGCCCCCGCGTCTACGCTATTCTCCAGCAACTCCTTCACAACCGAGGCGGGGCGTTGCACCACTTCCCCTGCCGCGATCTGGTTACTCAGGTTCTCAGGCAATAACTTAATAACATCTGTCATAGATGCAAATTTACAATTAATAAATGTGGGCTCTCCGCAAAGGAAATTCTTTTCGGTAGCGGAAAAGAATTAATAAAGATTTATTCACAAGGAATTCACAAAACGCTCTCAGAAATCAATCTGCACAGAGGATTCCACCCCACTTACTGGTTCTGCGAGTTCAACTTCCGCCAACGGATGAAAGAGGTAAACCTCACCGGTAACAATTTCAGTGCAGCGAAACCTGGTGCGTACGCGCATTCCTTTTTCAAATAAGCGATCACCGTTATACAGGAATTTTGATTTAAATGGAAGTTTTTCAAGAAAAACCCTGTTGTTATTTGCTGGATTATCGTGTCTTTTAAGTATTCTCAGCAATTTCGCGTCTGAACAAGATGATGCTCCGGGCGCGCGAAGATGCGTGAGTAATCCATACAAAACATCATCCGGGAAAATCTCTTTGTTCAGAAAATTGCTCATCAACTTTTTGTACTCACTCTTCCACTCGTCACCGTGCGGTTGAACAGAATCTTTATGCTTATTAAAAGTGGTAAGATGAGCCACTTCATGCACAAGTGTCACCAGAAAAGAATACTTGTTTAGGTTGTGGTTAACTGTGATCAAATGATTAGGCCTGTCAATAGGCGGTCGATAATCTCCCAATTTGGAATTTCTTTCCCTGGTGATCTTAAGCTTGAAATCATATTCCGTAATCCACTGAACCAAAAGGCCGGCGGCTTTCTCCGGAACATATTTACATAAGATGTTGTAATTCCTGTCCTGCTGATTCATTCCGGGTATAAAATTAATCTGGGTGAAATTACCATTTGAAGACATAGAGTTCTTTTTATTAACAGCTGGTTGCCAGTTAACCAAAACAATATGCCAATTAACAAACGGGAACAGCAAACGATCGGTGTTGTGTTGTGAAGCGACTTTAGCTGCTCTACATTTACATCAGAAGTTCTTTCACAGTAAGGGTTTTGTTTAGAAAAACTATTGTCAGCGCAATTATATCTGAATAAAAAGGTATCTCATCATTAGTAGTTTTTAGGTTTACTGCTTCGTGCCTGAACAATAGTTCTTCATCACAGTCTTTTGGTTTAAGCCGGGGAGTTAAGCGGGGAGGCTTGCCCCGGCTTTACCAAAAGCGATGAAGTAATTTTTTTTTGACACGCTGTTAATTTTTTTAATGATGAAAGTAGCAGCAGCATTGACGCGCATCAGTCAAAAAAAATTGCAATGCGGGTTGTACAAACGTATTTTTGTTACAGATGACAGAAGAATAAGATAATTGACCGGTGAGAGAGTTTTGTGAGAATAAAAAATACTGGTGTTCCCAATTTTCCCGCCTGTCCAACGCCATTCCCGGTAAATGACCGGGAAAAAAAAATGCGCGGGGGACAGGTTTTCTAATTTATAAATATAAGCGCCTGTTAAATCGCTCCTCAACTATTTCGCGACTGTTTTTACCGTTCGGAGATTGGCAGGAACAGTTATGTAAAAGGTTGTACCTTCTTCCAGTTTGCTTTCTATAGAAACTTCACCTTTGAGTAATTCAATATGACGGGCTACAATGCTTAATCCCAATCCTGTACCCTGAATATTTGTTGCGTTATGCGCCCGGAAAAAACGTTCAAACAAATGTTTCTGATCCTCTTCTGATATTCCAATACCTTTATCACTTATCCTGATATATATTTTTCCTTCGCGGACCTCGGTGTATACTTCAATTGGTTCGTCATTCACAGTAAACTTCAGCGCGTTTGAGAGCAGATTCATCATCA
>CBIHPU010000631.1:0-2427 GCA_966211935.1 uncultured bacterium
CCATTCTTACGGACAGCGGGGGCTACCAGGTTTTTTCTCTTGCAAACCAGAGACAGTTATCTGAAGAAGGAGCAAAATTCAAATCACACATTGACGGATCTACGCATTTTTTTACGCCTGAGAATATTATGGATATTCAGCGAAGTATTGGTGCGGATCTGATAATGGCTTTTGATGAGTGCACCGCTTATCCTTGCGAATTGAAAGAAGCTGAAAAGTCCATGGAAATGACGCACCGCTGGCTTAAGCGTTGTATTCAGCGTTTTGATTCCACTGAGCCAAAATACGGATATGAACAAACTTTGCTGCCCATTGTACAGGGAAGCGTTTTTCCTGAGCTGAGAAAGCGTTCAGCTGAATTTATAGCTGAACAAAACCGTCCCGCTAATGCGATCGGTGGATTATCTGTCGGCGAACCGGCGGAGGATATGTATAAAATGACGGAACTGGTGTGCGGAATTTTGCCGGCTGACAAACCACGTTACCTGATGGGAGTTGGAACGCCTGTCAATATTTTAGAAAGCATTGCTTTAGGTATTGATATGTTCGATTGCGTAATGCCGACAAGAAATGCGCGTCATGGATTAATTTTCACTTCCGAAGGGATCATCAACATCCGCAATGAAAAATGGAAGAACGATTTTTCCGCGCTGGATGCCGATGCAATTACTTTTGTTGACAGTCAATATAATAAGGCATATCTGCGTCACCTTTTTGTTTCAGAAGAAATTCTCGGCGCCATGATTGCCAGCGTGCACAACGTTGGTTTTTATCTATGGTTGGTGAGAGAAGCGCGTGAAAAAATAAAAGAAGGCACTTTCGCTGAATGGAAAAATAAAATGGTAACCAAAATGGGCAGAAGGTTATGAAATTTTAACTGGACGGGGATTCGTTATTATAAATATCTTCGTTGTTCTTCGCATGCTGAAAAAAATCGATCGCTACATACTCAGGAAATTCATCGGGACATTCTTTTTTTCTGTGGGATTGGTTTCTATCCTTTTGATTGTATTTGACATTTCTGAAAAGATCGATAATTTCTATGAGCACAATGTTCCTTTGAAAGAGATCATCTTCCGGCATTACATGAATTTCGTGCCCTTCTTCATCAACATGCTCAGTCCTCTTTTCATTTTTATTTCCGTCATCTTTTTCACATCACGCATGGCTGCTCGTTATGAAACTGTTGCCATTTTAAGCAGTGGTATCAGTTACGCCAGGTTTTTGCGTCCGTATATGATCGGGGCGGGAGTGTTTTGCCTGATGAATCTCTACCTGGGTCATTTTGTTATTCCAAAAGGCGCCCGCGTTATGCAGGAATTCGAAGATCAGTATGTGAATACCGGTTACACCAATGAAGAACAAAATGTTCATCGTAACTTTTCGCCTGAATACAAAATGTTTCTTGCCAGCTATAACAATTCAGAAAGAAAGGGATATTATTTTACTTTGGAAAGATACAAAGGTTCTGTAATGCAGTATTATTTTTCATCGCCTTCCATTACGTGGGATACTCTTAAACGTGTATGGATCACAGAGAACTGGTATGAGCGTTTTACAGGAAAAGAAAAAGACAGCATTGGGTTTGGTCCGCCAAAAGAATTGAAAATAGATTTTGTACCGGAAGATATGGGAAGGCAGGAAAGCCGGGAAAATATAATGACCTATTTTGAACTGAAAGAGTTTCTGGCCAAGGAACGAAAAAAAGGAACGCCCGGGCTTGAACGATTTGAAGTTGTGAATTATAAACGAACCTCTGTCCCTTTTGCTTCTTTCATTCTTACAATGATTGGTGTGGTGCTTTCAGCAAGAAAAATTCGTGGGGGAATAGGAATGCATATAGCCATTGGGCTTTTGCTTGGAGCAAGTTATGTTGTCTTCCTTCATTTTTCCAGCATTTTTGCTGTAACCGGAATAATGCCTCCTCTCTTTGCGGTGTGGCTCCCAAATATCATCTACTCCTTTATCGCTTTGGCTATGCTGAAGTGGTACGCCCAGAAATGATTTTAAAAAAAAGACCCACCCGCGTTACTGGTGAGTCTCTCTAAACAAAACAAAAAACAATTGTTTATTGTTCTTCGTATGCGTCAATCAGGTCAACAATTTCCTGGTTCATAATATGTTTTATCTGTAAGATCTGTCCATAGTCCATGTGGTTTTCCAAAACAAAAAATACCGCCTGCAGAGCATCTATTATTGATTGACGATCCGGAAAATCAAGATGCGCGTTCACTCCTGCTTTTGAATAAATAAAATCAAGAAATTTTTGCGGACTTCTGATCACAACCGGCACATCTGAAAGATCATATTGATCAATAAACACTGCTTTTAATGCCATTGGTAATCCCTGTGCAAACTGAATGGCGTCATCTGCCGGTAATCTGTCACGTACGGCGTGCAGCACAGCGCGCAACGTTCTCGCAGCGT
>CBIHPU010000632.1:0-2427 GCA_966211935.1 uncultured bacterium
ACGGAAGTAGAAATTTGTTGGGAAATGTAAAGTTCGGTGAGCGTCAGTGGATTTTCTGCCGGTGGAAACGATCATATTTCGGTTGTTTGTACAAACTCTTTCCTAACTTTATCCCATGTTCGGTATTATCAGAGCTACGTCGGAATATTTTTCCAACATTTGGAAGGTTCGCCTGGATAAGGTGGATAAAAAGCAGTACACCCTAATTAAGCAGCTCAGAGTTTTTGCTCTTTCTGTAAGAGGATTTAACGAAGACAAATGTCTGTTGAAAGCCACCGCTTTAACTTATTACACCTTGTTTTCCATTGTGCCGGTAATAGCGCTCACATTTGCAATTGCAAAAGGCTTCGGGTTTGAGAATGACCTGAAAGAGCAGCTGATGCAACGCTTCACAGAGCAAAAGGAAGTGCTCGAGCAGGCATTTGTTTCTGCGGGAAATCTGTTGCAGACAACCAAAGGAGGAGTGATTGCAGGATTTGGCGTGTTGTTGTTACTTTTTTCTGTTGTTAGATTGCTTACGAGCATAGAAGTGTCCTTCAACGAAATCTGGGAAATTAAAAAAGGAAGAACATGGATAAGAAAGTTCACAGACTATCTTTCCATCATGTTGATCGCTCCCATGCTCATTCTTGTTTCGGGTAGTATTACGGTGCTTATCGAGACGAAGTTGTCGGGTTTTATGAGTTACATTGGATGGAATTCAGGCTCACCTTATGTGGTGATGCTGGCATTTAAAGCTATGTCTTTTGTTTTATTATGGGCCATGTTCACTTTCATGTATATGGTTTTGCCGAACACAAAAGTGAATTTTTATGCTTCCGTAAAAGCTGCGCTTATTTCAACAATTCTATTTCAGCTTGTTCAGTGGATATACATAGGATTCCAGATTGGTGTGGCGAACTACAATGCGATTTATGGAAGTTTTGCGGCGCTACCGTTATTTTTATTCTGGGTGCAGACGAGTTGGTTCATAGTTTTATTTGGCGCCGAACTTGCTTTCGCGTATCAGAATGTTGATCATTATGAACTGGAGCATGAAATACAGAATATCAGTACGCGCTATAAGCGGATTATCTCTTTGCTGGTTGTCAATGCAGTTGTGAAAAATTTTATGGAGGGGGCCAAACCAATGACTGCAGCGGAGATCGCCAAAAAATTGGATCTTCCTGTTCGTTTGGCGCGAACCACGTTGTATGAATTTCACCAGTTAGGAATTATGAGTGAAGTGAAAACGGGAGGCGATGAGCGTGAACCTGCTTATCAACCAGCCATGTCGGAAAATCATCTTACAATAAAATATATTCTCAATAAACTGGACACACACGGTGTTAATGAAATGCCGATCCATGAGACGCAGGAATTGAACAGCATCAATAACCTGATGAATGAGTTTGACGCGATCATTGAACAAGACAAGGGAAACGTTCTTGTGAAGGATATCGTATAGAATCTGTCTGGTCAGTTTACTTCGCTATTATTTTTTTTCAATAATAAGAACAGTCGGTTCTAGACCCGTCGGTTCCAGGCATTTTCTCGTTACAAATTTCCTTCTTAAATCCTTAAAAATCCCCCTTTCAACTTTACAAATATTTTCTCACATTATAAGACAATTCGAATCCTTACCTTTGCCAAATGCAAAAATCTCTTCAGCTTTCTGTTCCCCCGGGAACAGCAGCAAGTGAGCAGCTTCTCAAAAATGAAATCTACGAAGCGCTCACGTTACCAAAAACTTCTCAATTGCATTTTCGAATTCAACGTCGCTCTATCGACGCACGGTCGAAAAACATTAAAGTAAATCTCACGCTGCAACTGTTTATTGATGAATCTCCCGAACCTGAAAATTTTCACATCGATTATAAATATGCGGATCAGAAAAAAGCTGTTGCTATAATAGGCGCCGGACCAGCAGGATTATTCGCTGCTTTGAACCTTCTTGAGCACGGAATAAAACCTGTTATCTTTGAAAGAGGAAAAGATGTACGTGCGCGCCGACGAGATCTCGCTGCGATCAACAAGGATCATCTTGTAAATCCTGAAAGTAATTATTGTTTTGGAGAAGGTGGTGCCGGAACGTATTCGGACGGAAAGCTATATACACGCAGCAATAAACGCGGCGATATTTCCAAAGTGCTTCGCACACTTATATTTCATGGTGCAACGCCGGAGATAGCCGTAGACGCTCATCCGCATATCGGGACGAATAAACTTCCCGATATCATCGTAAAAATGCGCGAGACGATTATGAAATTCGGAGGAGAAATTCACTTCAACCATAAACTTACTGATATCCAACTGAAAAATAATTCTGTTTCTGGAATTACAATCAAAAATCTGGAAACAGGCGAAGAAAATGAATTTCCGTATAAAAACCTGGTCCTTGCAACCGGGCACAGTGCGCGTGATATTTACGAGTTATGTGTAAGAAAA
>CBIHPU010000633.1:0-2424 GCA_966211935.1 uncultured bacterium
CAACAATAAGATGCAGGAACAGAAAAAATTCAGACATGGAAAAGAGAGAGTGAAGAAGGTCAGAGAGAAGAAAAACACTAAAAACAATTCTTCACAGCCTGAGAAGGACAAGGAACAGGAAAAGATTGACAAAAAAATTAAGAAGGATTTGCAGAAAAAATTAAAAGAGGATAAAAAGAAAGACAGGATCCCACTTAAGGACAGGATAAAAAAAATATTCAAACGAGATAAAAAACAGAAAGAAAATCCCAAGTGATAACCGCGGGCGGAATAAAAAAAAAACTGAAAGCACGCCTGCCTGGCGGAGTAATGCTATTTTCACTGGTGATCAGTTTTCTTGTTTTACTTACTGTCAGTTCAATAATTTCCATCAATTACTTTTATACCGTTCGTTACGAATACAACGTTCAATTGCAAAAATTGAATGACAACGTTGAATCAGCTGTCTTGCTGGCTATTTCAGGCAATTACACCCAGGAAACCAACGAAAACACTTTACTCGATCTCTACGGCAACGGAAAGGATACTGTTCATTTAAAAAAATGGAACTACGGATTACTGGATGGTTTTGAAGTAAGAGGAAATTATAAAAATATTTTAATGCAACGCAAGGCGCTGACTTCTTTTGAAGCTGGCGATAATCCTGTGTTCTATATTGCTGACCATGACCGCGAGATTGCGATGGCGGGTGCAGTTGAATTGCATGGTAAAGTTTATTTACCAAAAGCAGGATACAGATCAACATCTTTAGGCGGTTCCTTTTTAAGTGGGAATCCAATCAATGGAACGAGACTAAAATCAGAACAGGAATTACCAAAATTAAATACTTCGATTGAAATCAAAATACAACAGATCCTCAGCGATAAAAACTCACGTGATTCCGTAGTTAATCCGGCAGCTTTCTTCGAACCAGATTCCATAAGTAATTCTTTTTCGAACAAGACCGTTCATGTTTTTGTTCCAGGAAATCTTCGGTTACGAAATAAAATAATAAGCGGTAATATCATCATTCACACCAGCGGGAAAATAATCATTGAAAACAGTTGCGTTATCAATGACGCAATAATTACCGGTTCAGTCATAGAGTTTGAAAAAGCGGGCAACTTCAGCGGGCAGGTTTTTGCGACGGATAGTATCAGCAGCGGCGAAGATTGTGTTTTTAATTATCCAACCATAATGGTTGTGTCACAACAGAAAAATTCACCTGCGCACATTGACCTTGGTAAAAACACCTTGTTTACCGGAACAATAATCGGTCTCAGGGATAAACAAACCATCAATGTCCCGTTCAACCTGAGAGTACAGGAAAATACAATTATAAACGGACAAATTTATTTCCCCGGCCCTTCGGCTTTGGCAGGAGAATTAAATGGCGAATTTTATTTTGATCATGTGATAACACATACGAGCTCATCGGTAAACGATAATTTTCTTTTCAATGTAAAGGTCAATAAGGATAAACTTCATCCAAATATTTGTTTCCCAGGTTTAATTGAGGATGGTAAAAACAGAAAGCCGGGAATTTTAAAATGGATCTGATCAAAAAGAAAATAAAAGGAGCCTCTATTCTGGAAAGCTTAGTTGCCATGACAATTATATTGTTGTCTGTTACTTTATGCACAGGAATCTATTCCGGCATAAGCGGACAAACAAAAGGATTGAAGAGTTTACTTTTTCAAAATGAATGTGAAAAGTTATTCGAGCGTCTGCAGTCTCAGCAATCTGACGAGAAGGAACAATTATCTTCCGCTAACAATTACAAGTTTGAAGTCACAACAGAAATTTATATGGGGAATAAAGATTTACAGAAGGTGCGAATAGTTGTAAAAGAAAAAAGCAATGAGAAGAAAGTGTTTGAGTTCAACCGGCTAATGAGAAAAACTACGAATGAAAAAGACTAAGAATAAAATACTTGTGCGTAAGTTAAGCGGATTTTCTTTGGCAGAAGTGTTGTTCAATATGATACTGATTACAATAGTTATTGGTTGCGGGTATCTGGGCTATGAATATGCCTTTTCCGATATGAATTTATTTGACAAGGCAAACAACAACATGCAGGACTTTGTGCAGTTCAGCAATGCTATAACAATCGATAAAGAAAAATGTAAAACTATACGCACCAATGAAAATGAGATCTCTTTTGAAACAGGAGAAGAGAAAACAACTTATAAATTCCTGGAAAACAAAATTCTTCGCGTGCAGGAAATGGCAAGTGACACATTTCATATTGTGACAAAAAATTTACAAAGCAGTTACGAGGGAAATAAAACGAAAACTGGACTGACAGAAAAAATAGAAATTGAAACCGACTGCTCCGGCAAAAAACTTTTCCTGCTCGTAAAAAAGGATTATGATGCGTATACCAAAATGAAATTAACTGAACGGAATGGAAATTAATCTCGCCGAAATACGAAAACGCAATAC
>CBIHPU010000634.1:0-2411 GCA_966211935.1 uncultured bacterium
AAAGTTCCCGCAATAAACGCAAAAGCAGACAATTTGCCTTTTGATGATAATGCATTCGATGCTTCAATGGCTATGGTGACAGTTCATCATTGGCCAGACATAGATAAAGGTTTGAAAGAATTAAGAAGGGTAACAAACGGTCAGGTAGTTATTATGACCTTTGACCCGAATGAACTTGACAATTTTTGGAATGCAAAATATTTTCCGGAGCTTATAGAAGTTGAAAAAGCCCGTTACCCAACAATTAAATTCATTGAAAAATCACTTGGAGGAAAATGTGAAATAGTTCCAATACCAATTCCTATTGACTGTGTTGATGGATTTCAAGAAGCATTTTACGGCAGACCAGAGGCATTTTTAGAAAAGGAAGTTCGTCTATCACAATCAGCTTGGGGATTTTTACCAGAAGGTATAGAAGAAAAATTGGTTCAATCACTTGAAGCTGATTTAAAATCAGGTGAATGGGACAGAAAGTATGGACATTTTAGAAGCCAACCAACTTTTACTTGTGCATTGCGGCTAATAATTTCAAGGCCGTAAGACGGGACAATTAAAAAGCGCTTCAGTTAGACATTAAGCTAATTGGCACTTTGGCAATCTACTGAACGTTAGCTGCAATAAAATTCACGTGACGAAAAGACAATATTACATTTTAATTTTAGTTGTGTTGACGACTTTAATTGTATGCGCGTTTTTTGGAATTTTCACCGACATCGGCAGAAAAAATGAAATTCGAAAATTTATTACACAGAAAGGAACACTCGGGGTAATTTTACTTATGATCATCTATGAAACAGTTAATTCAGAAAGGAAAATCCGAATAACAGCATCAATAAGCTTCGTGGCGATGCTCCTTGGACTTGTTATGGCTTCATATAAAATTACGGGAGGACTTATTTTGTTTTTACTAAGTATGTTTGTCTTGACAATATCATTGACTGTTGGCGCATTATTGAAAACTGAAAGAAAATATATCTCAGTGTTTTCATCACTTTTAGTTCTCACGGAATCAATTGGCGCAGCAATGAAAATTTTCCATTTTCCTGGTGCGGCGATATTAATGATTTTGGAACTACCAATAATGATTTTGATTTTAATATCTGTCATTCATGAATTAATTTCGAAACGACAGACAGCATGACCACGAATTTTACTGCGGCTAACAACAGGTATGCCGTTAAAATGTTAGAAGCAATATTTTTTAGAACAGCAATAAATTGACTGCAAAAAATAAATATTCCAAATTCAGGCTGAATCGACTTTTTAAAGAGGGATTTGATTTAGCCTTTTCGACGAAGAAATCATCAAAACCCTGGAAAAAGATTTTTGAGTTGTGGCATCAAGCCGCAAGTAACGGACATTTGAGGGCTCAATTTTATTTGGGAACTTGTTATGATCATGGACTTGGCGTGAGAAAAAATATTCCTGAAGCCTTTAAATGGTTTATGATTGCGGCGAAGCGAGGCAAAATGGAAGCGCAATATAACATTGGTTTCTTCTATAAATCCGGAGAATTAGTAAAAAAGAATTATAAAACTGCAGTTTCCTGGTATACTAAAGCTGCGAAACAGGGCGACACAGAAGCGCAGAGAGATTTAGGCTTTTGTTTTTTTTATGGAGAAGGAGTAAAGAAAAATCATTCAAAGGCTATTTATTGGTATAAAAGAGCTGCGAGAAAAAATGATGATAAAGCATTTTACAATTTAGGATTATGTTATGAATATGGAACCGGCGTTAACCAGTCGACAAGGTGGGCGAAACATTATTTTTCACGATCAAGTAAGTTGGGACACAAGGGAGCGATTCATAAAATGAAACAATATAAACATACCTCGAAGTAGAAAATACCAATGCTAACAGTCGATATTGTGTAAAGGCGGACTTTTTATTTCGCTACATTTGATAATGCGAACGCGCGCGGCGGATCAAGACGCTCGCAAAGCCTCGGTCCAGACAAACTCCGGCTGATTTTTTAAATCATGGCGTTTTTGTTTTTATTATTTTTCAAAAAACTCCAAAAACACAAAATAGATCAATCCACCTCAGCCTTAAGCTTCAACTACTCCACCCAAATTTGGCAAAGTCCTTGCTCTAACCTTATCGACATACCGAAAATTACCTGACGATGAAACTCCTGAAAACTATTACAACTACCCTCTTATTTTTATCACTGGCCGCAAAGGCCCAGGTACCCTGGGACATCGAAATAATTAAACCCGAAGCGATAGGAAAGGAGCCGGGATTCTCATATGGCTTTTCTCCCATCAAAAGCCCGAATTACTTTCAGTTGGGCCGCGTGACTGTTCAATTGGAGAATGGCAAGGGCGCCAATTTGTACAAAATGCTGGATTATAAAACCATGAAGGTGACGAACCTGATCGTTCCGATGGATAAATTTCCTGCGGACCATA
>CBIHPU010000635.1:0-2409 GCA_966211935.1 uncultured bacterium
AGTTTTCAAAGTCTCCATTCAGAGTGCCTGGCTGAGTAGCTACGCCGGTGAATGATACACTATCAAGTTGCAACATACTTCCGGGAATTCCAGGAAAGGTTCCGTTTACTGCGTTGCTTGGTGTAGCGCCAAATATAACAGTGTCCGGCGCCATTGGAAGAGCTGGGAAAAATGTAAAATTGAATAAAGTATAATTGGTTTGTGTGCCGGTAATTTTAAAAATACCTCCACCAATCGTGGTCCCCAATTTTTTAAACTCCACCAAAACCAGGGCGGTATCACCTGGCATAATGTTACACTTATAGTAACCGCGGATACCTGTTGCCTGCTCTGAATAAGGAATTCCTGTTCCGGCAGTACTTCCTGGATCTCCATTTGCAGTATAAGCCGTAAGCGTATCATTTGCACCAGCCTGTGTTGTCATCTTTACTGCATAAGAACCATGGTAAGCATCGGTTGTCTTTTCAGTAGTAACTATACCTTCTTTAATACTCCAGGAATTTCCTGTTTCATAATATTGCGGAACTTCGAAAGGTACCTGTACCCAGTTTTCAAAATTTCCGTTGGGGACCGTGTTCTGTTGGGCCAATCCGAATGACGCGCCCAGAGCCGCGGTAATAATAAGTAGACTTCTTTTCATATTGCGTGTAATTTATTGCACGTAAATTTAGAACTACTTCGCATATATGCAATGGCATCTACTCGGAAAAACAGTACATCTCAACAAACACTGATAAAAACTATTAGGGAAAAAGACCTAATAGTTTTTATTCGATCATTCCGCTCTGATGATGAAATAATCTTTTTTTCCTTTTTGCGCCAGCAAATAACGATTGTTCAGTAATTTGTCAACTTTAATAATCGTATCAGGTGCTGTTATTTTTTCTTTGTTGATGGAGATACCTCCGCCCTGAATTAATTTCTTCGCTTCGGATTTAGATGGAAGAATCGATGTGCGTTCCGCCAGAAGTTCAACAATGTTCACTCCGCTTTCAAAATCTGCGCGTGATACATTGTATTGGGGCACGCCTTCAAAAACATTTAGGAACAACTCTTCAGATAACTTAGCGAGCGCGTCTGTAGTTGCTTTTCCAAATAAAATTTCTGACGCGTCAACTGCGGCTTTATAATCTGCTTCAGAGTGCACCCTTATTGTAACTTCTTTAGCGAGTTCTTTCTGAAGTATGCGCAGATTGGGCGCTTTATCATGTTCCGCTTCGAGTGATTCGATCTCTTCTTTTCCTTTCAACGAAAAAATGCGGATATATCCTTTTACATCAGCGTCCGCTGCGTTTAACCAGAATTGATAAAACTTATAGGGAGAAGTTTTCTTAGGATCAAGCCAGATGTTTCCGGATTCAGTTTTTCCGAATTTAGTTCCGTCTGCTTTTTTAATCAGCGGAGTAACCAATGCCCAGGCCTTGCCATTGTCTTTTTTGCGGATAAGCTCTGTGCCGGTTGTAATATTACCGAACTGATCACTTCCTCCCATCTGCAGTCTTACTCCTTTATTCTTCCATAGCCAGTAAAAATCATATCCCTGCACAAGCTGATATGAAAATTCAGTGAATGACATGCCGCTTGCCTCCGCTTCTTCACTGATCTCGCCATCCGCCTTTCTGTTGATACGGTTTTTTACAGAATCCTTTGTGAGCATGTAGTTCACTGTAATATATTTCCCTACTTCGCGTAAAAAATCAAGAAAGGTCATGTGCTTGAACCACTCATAATTATTTACAATTTCAGCGCTGTTTGCTCCGCTGTTGAAATCAAGAAATTTCTCAAGCTGTTTTTGCTGACAGGAAAGATTATGCTGCAGCGTTTCCTCGTCAAGCAAATTTCGCTCGGCGCTTTTACCGCTTGGATCGCCAACCATTCCGGTGGCGCCGCCAACCAACGCTATTGGTTTATGACCACATTTCTGAAAATGCATCAGCGTCATGATCTGAACCATGTTTCCTATTCCCAATGAATCTGCAGTCGGATCAAACCCAATATAGCCAGTAACCATTTCTTTGTTCAGCATTTCTTCAGTGCCGGGCATCATATCCTGCAGTATGTTCCGCCAGCGGAGTTCTTCTATAAATGATTTCTTTGGAGTCATTGACAATAAACAAATAATTTCGGCGAATTTACATTTTTAGTTGCTTCTATTCCGGCTGAAACTGACTGCACCGTGAAGAAACAATGAGCTGAATCTCCGAACGTGTACCGCTATTGCGTATTTTTGTCGCATGCCAAAAAAAATAATCACTTATAATGTAAACGGTATCAGGGCTGCAATGAGCAAGGGCTTCATTGACTGGATGGCCGCCGCGAAGCCAGACGTGCTTTGTCTGCAGGAAATAAAAGCAAACCCGGAACAATTTGGCGTGTTTGAATTTGAAGAGATGGGATATCATCACTTCT
>CBIHPU010000636.1:0-2408 GCA_966211935.1 uncultured bacterium
AGACTGTCTGGTTGAAATAGTTAGAGAAAACGAAAATTGCGTGATCTCTCTTGGCGGAGGAACTCCGTGTTTTTTTGATAATCTGAAGTTTATTAATAGCTGCGGAATTTCTGTGTATATACAAATGCCGCCTGCAGCGCTGACTAAAAGGTTGCAACAGGGTGGGGCAGACCGTCCTTTGTTTGCCGGATTGAATGAGAATGAGATGCTGTCGAAAGTCACCAATCTGTTAAGCGAGCGGGAAACATTTTATTCTTCTGCTAATTTGACTGTGCGTGGAACCGACATAGATATTGACGAATTGGTGAGTTCCCTGAAAAAGCGTATTTCTTCTCCCGAATAAGAGCGATGATTGCAAAGCGGATAAATAGATGTTTGTTTTTTTTGTCGTTTTTTTTTCTTGCGCAGTCAAATGCTCCTGCCCAGATAATCAAAGAAAAAAATTTCGGATTTATGGCGGGCCTTGTGATCTCTGCAGGTACGCATGTAAATCAGGTTGGAGTTTTTGCCAGAACTTACTGGATCTTCCTTGACAGAATTCAATGGAATAATGACTTCCGCGTCAGCTATTATTTCCGTTACCTTGGACCGCGCCAGCCGCATCCTGAAATCCACCTGGCTTCTGGTATTTTGCTCTCTTATGGCTCGGAAAGAAATACAGAGTTGCGCGTTCTGAATAAAACTTCTAACCAGACAATTTACAGGAATGCAATCGCCTACTCGTACAATGCCTATTTCAACAGGATAGGTACTACACAGCAAACAGGTAGTCTGACGTTTCATATTGATAATTTTTTTATTACGCACGAGAATGATCTGCTTGCACGTCCATTGCTTGACCGTTTTCGTACCGCCGCAATTCAGATCGGATATCAGAGGGAAAATTTCAGAATCGCACTGACTCAAAGCAACTGGACAGGCAGATTACGCGGTTGTATTCGCGATTCTCTTTATCCTTCGCGATCCGGTTATCTTGATACAACCGGTGGCGTTTGCCCACTGCTTTCGCATGGATTGTTGTTTGTGAGCGCTGAATATGCCGAACAGGAATTTTTCCAGCAGCTGAAAGCGGAAGCTGGAATTGATGCAGAACAAATAAGACATTTCGTTCAAAACAAACTTGTGCACGACGCTGTTTTCCTTCCACGCGCATGGAGAAATCCAAATAACTTTCATTTTCCGATGATCGATGACAAGGGAAAGCAATATCTCTTCCGGCCGGATCAGAAAATAAGAAAGCCGAGAATCTATACTCAGATCTCGGCTAACACAGATATTATTTACTGAATGTTCTTAGTACGCCCGTACTTTTTTTCCTTCCATATAATGGACGAATGCTTTGTTCGCCACACGCATTCCGCCCGGAGTAGGGTAGTTGCCGGTAAAATACCAGTCACCCAAATGATCAGGACAACTTTGATGCAAACCTTCAATACTTTGGTAAATGATTTCCAGTTCACAACTCAGGTCAGTTGGTTTTATCAGCTGCGCAATGCGAACCGAAATTTCTTCGGCGGTAAACGGTTCGTATATTTCTTTTACAACGTTTACCTGCTCTTCTTTTGCAAGCGTAAGCTGGTACTTTGCTTTTTCATAGATATTTTCTATCAGGTTTTCCATTCCTCTTTCACGCAATAAACTTATTGCAGCTTCAAAAGCAATGAATTTTCCCAGTATGGCCATATCTATTCCATAACAGTCGGGATAACGAATCTGCGGAGCTGAAGAAACAACAACTATCTTTTTTGGTTTGAGGCGGTCAAGAATCTTCAAAATAGATTGTTTTAACGTTGTTCCGCGCACTATGCTGTCATCCAGCACAACCAGGTTGTCAATCCCAGGTCTTACAATTCCGTAGGTAACATCATACACCAGGCTTACCAGGTCATCACGACTTGCATCGTCTGTAATGAAAGTTCTTTGTTTTGCGTCCTTTAAAACAATTTTTTCAATTCTTGGATGAATATCGAGTATCGCGCTGATTAAAGGGTCTGCAATGTCTTTTCCAAGTTTTAAAATTTTGCTCGCTTTTACTTTATTCAGATACGCGTGCAAACCTTCAATTAATCCGCCAAATGCTACTTCCGCGGTATTCGGTATATAATAAAAAACAGTATTCCGCAGGTCGTAATCAACAGCTTTCAATACGGAAGGAATAACAAAACGACCTAGATTCTGACGTTCGCGGTAAATTCCCGCGTCATTTCCTCTAGAGAAATAAATGCGTTCAAATGAACACTGCTTTTTTTCACGCGGAGTCCTGATCTGGTGAATTTTAAAGCTTCCGTCTTTTTTAATTATGATGGCGCTTCCCCTGTCAAGTTCTTTCACTTCGTCTATTGGCGCCTGAAAAACAGTTTGAATGACCGGCCTCTCAGAAGCCACAACAACAATCTCATCATCCTGGT
>CBIHPU010000637.1:0-2398 GCA_966211935.1 uncultured bacterium
AAAAGCCACCCGTATTTTGCTTTATATTTTTTCCCCCGCGCAGTTTAAGAAGGCGGTTCTGTTCATTAATGTAAAAATACAAACGCACGCGTCCGGCGGAATCAATCAGAAAAATATTCGCTCCTATGCTAAAGCAGGTGTTGATTATATTTCTGTCGGCGCACTCACCCATCACGTGCGAAGCCTGGACATGAGCCTGAAATACCGGAAATCGGGAAAGTGATACTAATAAAAAACCGCCGCGCTTTTCAGCAACGACGGTTTATCCTTTACCCATGAAAGTTTTCCGGAAGATTATTCAATCACGATCTCTTTTGTCTTTTTTTCTTCTGTCTTTTTTGGAATTTCAACGTGAAGAATTCCGTTTTTGAATTCGGCTTTTATTTCCTCCACATTAATATTTTCCGGTAACGTGAAGACGCGGTTGAATTTTTCGGCCTTAAATTCATGACGCGTATAATTCTTTTTCGTTTCAGTTTCTTCAGATTTCTTTTCTCCTGAAATACTGATTTGGTTTCCTTCCAGGTTGATTTTCACTTCCTCTTTATCAAAGCCAGGAGCTACCAGTTCAAGTGAAAATTTTGTTTCCTCTTCCAGCAAATTGACAGAAGGAAATCTTGAAGCATATTCAACTCTACCGCCTGTAAATAGGTCGCTGAACATTGTGTCTATTACGGCTGGATTAAATCTGCGGTTTCTAACGGGTGAAAAAAACATTGTGTTCATTTTATTTGGTTTTAAAGGTTAGTATTCTGATTTGAAATAATTTGATCAATGCCTGTACCATTTGACTTTTCCGGACATTTTATCTTTTTTTACCCGACAAATTTTCAGGTTTGTATTAAAATTCAGGACAATTTTTCACATTCATTAAGTATTTTTGATTAATGAATTTTACTTCAAAAGTGTTGATGTGCAAACCGTCTGCGTTTGGTTTTAACGAAGAGACCGGCCTTACAAATTCGTTTCAGCGAAGACCTCATTTAACTGAAAATGCAAATGAAGCCGCGTGGAGAGAATTCGATTCTTTCGTTGAGCTTTTGCGTAAAAACGGAATTGAGGTGATCGTGATTGAAGACACGGTTAGTCCATCAAAACCTGACGCAATATTTCTGAATAATTGGTTCTCTACTCACGTTGACGGAACAATAGTTCTGTACCCAATGCAAACTGCTAATCGCCGTATAGAAGTGAGACAAGATGTGGTGGATAAACTTGTAAGGGAATATAATTTTTCAAAGGTGGTTGATCTGAGAGCAAATACTGATAAGCAATTATTTCTTGAGGGCACCGGTAGTATTGTTTTTGACCATGCGAATAGAAAGTGTTACGCATCCATCTCCTCGCGTACCAGTGTTGAGCTGGTTGGTGAATTGTGTGAACAGATGCACTATAAACCGGTTGTATTTAATAGTAGAGATAAGAATGGAAATGCAATTTATCACACCAATGTTTTAATGTGCATTGGTGAGGGTTTTTGCGTCGCGTGCCTTGATGCAATTGTAGAAAAGGAATTAATTCTAAACGAATTGCGCCAGTCTAACCTTGAATTAATTGAAATTGTTTACGAAGAGATGGAAAATTTTGCGGGTAATATGCTGATGCTGAAAAATAATTCCGGTGAAAATGTTCTCGTGATGTCCGAAAGAGCTTTCAGATCTCTTGCTCCGGAAAAAATAAAGAAACTTGAATCGTTCGCTTCAATCATTCATCCTGAAATTCCCGTAATAGAATCTATTGGAGGCGGTAGCGCCCGATGCATGATGGCTGAACTGTTTCATCCTTAACAGGCTTTAACATCACATGCATTTCATCGGCTGTTTATATACGTTAAACGGCTATTTCTTCATTTTTCTTACCTGTAATTTTGGTACATGATTTGGAAATCATTAATTATTAAAAAAAAATATTTAAAATGAAAACTTCATTCACTTTCCTTCTTGTCTTTTTTCTTTCACTTTTCAACATCAGCTCATTAAAGGCCGGTGACGACAAAAAAGCCAAAGCCATACTTGATGAATTAAGTAAAAACACGCGTTCTTATTCTTCCATTACTTCCGATTACACGAGAGTTGTGATCAACAAGGATAAAAAGCAGGTAGAAAATCAGAAAGGAAAAGTTAAGGTGAAGGGAAAGAAATACAGAATAGAACTTCCCGGCATTTTAATTGTGACTGATGGAACAACCATGTGGACCGCACAGGAAGAAGGTGAATTAAGTATCAAGGATTATGAAAAGGATAGTGAATTGAATCCTGATAATATTTTCTTCATGTATGAAAAAGGATATAATTATGTTCTGGAGAAAACTATTAAAGAAGGTAGCAATACGATCTATGTAATCAATTTGACTCCGGTCACCAAAAAGAAAATTGAGAATGTGAAGTTGTATGTTGAC
>CBIHPU010000638.1:0-2394 GCA_966211935.1 uncultured bacterium
TAAAAATTCAAACTTACTTTGAAGGAATTTTCCAATAAAAACTGTGGAGAATTTATTTTTCTCCTTTTTCCTAAGCAAAGCTATTGTGCTTCCAATGTAGCCTTTCTTCCCAAAACCAATTGTACCAGCATTTGCTCCGTCCCAAACAATAAGTATATCTTCTTCGCTCGCTAATACTCCAGATTTGTCATTTGAAAATTTTAACGATAGGTTGTTTCTTAAATCGTCAATCTGCAGAACTCGAATTGAATTCTCATTGGGTTTATCAGTGAAAGCCGGTTTCTTCCCCTTTTTGATTTCTACAATATCTCCGAGTCTTTCAAATCTCATCACATCAATTGCTTTAGTTCACGTAAACCATTTTGAATATTCTCTTCAAGAGCTTCAAGCTTTTTAAAAATTGATTCAGGCCTTTCGTACTTTACTTCTTCATACACTTCTTCCTTATAAGTGCTTAAATTCAAGTCGTAGCTGTTTTCAATGATTTCATTCTTCTGTACAAAAAAGAACTTCTGTTTTCTGTCATTATCTTTTTTCGTGTCTCGCTTCTTGAACCGCTTTACAATATCAGGCAAGTCACTCTCTGCGATTTTGTTTCGTTTGTCGTCAAGGCTATAACCGTCTGCCTCCATATCGTAAAACCAGACATCTGTAGTTTCACCTCCTTTAGTGAATAACAATATCGCTGTACTCACACCTGCATATGGCTTAAATACTCCACTGGGCATTGCGATTACGGCTTTCAGTTCGGTTTTTTCAATCAATAGCTTGCGAAGTGCTTCAAAGGCTTTCCCACTGTTTTGTATCACGCCGCTTGGCACAATTACGGCAGCGGTTCCACCCATTTTCAACATATTAAAAATCCGTTCAACAAATAGCAGTTCAGTCTTTGTGGTAGGGAGCTTCAAGTTCACATTTATATCACTCTTATCAATATTGCCAGTAAACGGCGGGTTAGCTATTACTACATCATACTGACCACTTTCATTGTACTTCTTGCTCAAGGTATCCTTATAATCAATATGCGGTTCATCAATACCGTGCATCATCATATTCATTAAGCCCAGGCGTACCATGGTTGTATCAATGTCGTAACCGGTAAAACTTTCATCCAGAATTTTCTTTACTTTTTCTGTAAGTATGGAACTCATGGTGGCTCGTTCAAAACCATCTTCGTCCTTCACCAATTTCTTTGGGTCTTTTTTTCGGACCAAATCACCAAGAATATATTGGTATGCTCCGAGCAAAAAGCCGCCTGTACCACAAGCTGGGTCCGCAATACGCTGACCCAATTGCGGTGCAACCAATTCGGCAATTAGCTTAATTATATGTCTTGGCGTTCTAAACTGTCCGTTTTTTCCCGCTGTTGCAATTTCGCTTAACAGCATTTCATACACATCGCCTTGAATATCCTGGAAGGCCTGTCCTCCCTCAGTCGCATCCTTTTCAATCTCTTTGAAAATGTCTTCAACAATATTGATTGCGCTTACAAGCAGGCTTGCTTTAGGCATGATAAATACGGCGTTGGCCATGTGTTTTGTAAACGCAGATGTTTGTCCATTTAATTCCTTTAAAAACGGAAATACTTTTGTCTGCACATGCAATAGCATTTCGTCAGCGGGCTTATGCTTATAGACACTCCAACGTAGTTCCTTTTTATCCACCACTTCCTTACTTCCAGGAATCTTAAATTTTCCTTTGAAACGAGAAGTATAGTTCTCTCCAGTAAACTTGGCATCTCTTTCACGCTTGGCTTCAAGATCATCCAGCCGCTTCATAAAAATAAGATATGTAATCTGCTCTATTGCGGTAAGCGGATTTGCTATTCCGCCTTCCCAGAAGTTTTGCCATAGCTTATCGATTAGCGACTTTAATTGTGAGTTGTTCTGTAACATTATGCTGCTAAAACTTTATCTGTTAAACTTAATATTTCTTCAATTTCTTTCTGAGTAAAAATTCCTCTGATCCCTTCGGGATGGAGCATCGTAAACGGTGACTCGATCAGGTTTTTCTTCGTGAGTGTCCCATTGTCAATAATGTATTTACGCAACAAGTCAAGAAACTGAAGCTGACGGCTTGTGAGGTAGGAATGCTTGCCGATGAAATCATCAAATTCTTTTGCAACAGCTTCTGGAAAAGTCTTCAGGATTTCAATTCCAAGGATGTGTTTAATAAACTGGACAAACGCAGCTTTGCGGTGATTATAAACCCTTCGCAATAGATCAATAGTAATATGCGGATGCTCATTATGAAGTTCTTCAGCTAGCTGCTCCGCTTCTTCTTCTGTAACCGATACGCCGTCTTTCAGCTTTTGCAAGACAGGGTTAGTTGAAACCAGTTCATTTATCTTTTGCTCAACCAGCTCACGATATTTGGCAACACTCGAAGCCTGAT
>CBIHPU010000639.1:0-2392 GCA_966211935.1 uncultured bacterium
GGTGGCGCGTGAGGTAGGAACTGAAGGGAAATTAGGAGGACAGGCAGATGTAAAAGATGTTTCGGGGACATGGAAAGATCTCACAGATAATGTGAACAAGATGGCAAACAACCTGACAACGCAGGTTAGAAACATTGCAGAAGTAACCACTGCGGTAGCGAAGGGAGATCTTACAAAGAAAATTACGGTGGATGTAAAAGGAGAAGTACTTGAACTGAAAAATACCATTAACATAATGGTTGATCAGTTGAGTTCACTTTCAGCGGAGAGGGACCTTGCGACACGCAAACAGCTTGAGAAAATTGAGGAGCTTGAACGATTCCAGAAACTAACAGTAGGAAGAGAGCTCAAAATGATCGAATTAAAAAAAGAGATTGAGGAACTTAGAAAGACAACCGGAATAAGACCTGAGGATTAACGACAAGTATGGCAGAAAAAATAATTATGTCAAAATATCCGGAAGAATTGCGGGAGATAGAAAGGATCCAGCGCGATATGACCAATCTTTTCAACAATTACAGAAAAGAAAAAGAAACGCTGATAGAATCCCACAAGGCAATGCTTAATATTTTAGAGGATTCAGTTCACGAAAAAAAACAGCTCGAAACATATCAGAAGGCATTGCTGAATATTCTTGAAGACAATGACCAATCAATCAAATACGGCGAACAAACTCAAAAATCCCTGATCAATATTCTTGAAGATTACAACGTTGATAAAACAGTTCTTTCTGACTCGCAAAAAGCTGTATTGAATATTCTGGATGACTTTCAAATTGAAAAAGCAAAAGTAGAGCAGACAAACCAGGAGTTGATCCTGTCAAACAAAGAGCTGGAATCTTTTTCATATACAGTATCACATGACATGCGCGCACCATCACGGGCCATTAACGGTTTCGCACGGATCCTTCAAATGAAATATCAGGATCAGTTGGATGAAGAAGGGAAGAATCTGTTAAACACAATTACCAGTGAGGCTTTGCGAATGGGACAACTGATTGATGACCTTCTGGCCTTTTCACGCCTGGGAAGAAAAGAAGTGGAAAAAAATAAATGCGCGGCAAATAGTTTAGTAAGAGAAGTATTGAATGAAATTCTGAACGAACACGAAGATTACAAAAGGGCGGAAACTATTGTCCATGATCTTCCGGTAATAAATTGTGATAAGGCGTTGATGCGACAGGTCTTTACAAATCTTCTCTCCAATGCGCTGAAATTTTCATCGCGAACAGAACAACCTGTAATTGAAATAGGTTGTGAAATCACTGATGACTCACAGGTCTTTTATATCAAAGACAACGGAGCTGGTTTTGACATGAAATATTACGACAAGTTATTCGGGGTGTTTCAAAGGTTACACGATAACAATGAGTTTCCGGGCACAGGCATAGGACTTGCAATTGTAAATCGTATAGTTACACGTCATGGAGGAAAAGTATGGGCAAAAAGCAAATTAAATGAAGGATCAACTTTTTATTTTTCATTGCCGAAATAGATAAAAAATTCTTACTATCAAAAAAAGTGTGGAGCGAATTAAAAGAACAATAAAACGAGAAAGCGAATGAATCCCGAGCAATTAAAAATATTATTGATTGAAGATAATTCATCTGATGCTGAACTCACCATTTTTGCACTGAAAGAGGCGAAGCTTCTAAACGAAATCGTCCATTTAAAGAACGGAGAAGAAGCGCTAAACTATATATTCAAAAAAGGTCCCTACACAAACTTAAATCAGGTTAATGATGACACCACAATTGGGTTGATTCTGTTGGATCTGAAAATGCCTAAAGTAAACGGGATGGAAGTATTGCGCGAAATAAAAGCGGATGAAATAACGAAGGTCATACCTGTTGTTGTCTTCACTTCGTCAAAAGAAAATCCGGACCTTGAAGAATGCTATAAACTCGGAGTGAACAGCTATATAGTAAAACCCGTGGATTTTGATCAGTTTTCCAAAGTGATCAGAGAATCAGGTTTGTATTGGATATTGATCAACAAAATTCCGGAGAAGAAGAAGTAATTACTTTAGATCCCTGCAACAACAAAGTTGAATACTTAGACGGCATTGCTTTATTTCATTAACTTACATTTTCGCGCGAGAGCCGCAGGAATATTTTAAAAAAGGCAGCGCGCTTTAGCTGACCATCTTTATTCTCATACGCGGACTTCGTTGATAAAATTACGAACTTCGTTTATATATTAATCCTGAAGTAGAACTCCTCCGTCGTTCACTTCAGGATCCTAAAGCAGAAAAAGCCCCGCCTAACCGGCGGGGCTTTTTCTGCTTTAGGGGTGGAGTCGGAGGGATTCGATCCCTCGTCCAATCAGTGAATACTTATGCTTTCTTCATGTTTAGAAAATGTTTGATTTTCGACTTAAGCCAGGAACATTTT
>CBIHPU010000640.1:0-2391 GCA_966211935.1 uncultured bacterium
TTATCAGTTTCTTCATTCCCTCACCCTTATCCGTTTTTATTTTCAAAAAATAGATTCCGCTTTCATAATCTTTTACCGTGAGCCGGTATTTTTTATTATTTGAGATTGTGCTGCACACCTTCTTTCCGCGGGCGTCATATAATTCGATTTCCCATGCTGATGTTGTTTCTGAATTGATCTGAACATAATCTGTGGCCGGATTTGGAAACACAGAAAAATTTATAATTTCAGTATTGCCGGGAACTCCCGTAACGTTTCCGAGCGTGTCAACATGAACTACAAAATACTGACTCTGCAAGACCGGATCTTCCGTTTGCCCGGTCACTAAAAATCCGCCCTGGTTACTCGTTATCATGTCATAAGCAATATCAATTCCACTTCCCCCATATGTTTTTTTCCATGTCATATTACCCATCGAATCTGTTTTCAAAATGATTAGGTCGAGTGGCCCCTGCCCGTTATAACTGTTACTGTAACCACAGCAATAAAAACCTTTGTTGTTCGCTTCTATCACCGTAAACAGTGCGTCACTTCCTGCGCCTCCCCAGTTTTTTTTCCACTTAAGATTTCCCCCGGTATCATATTTTGCAAGCCAGAAATTAAACCACGATCCAGTGTATGTTTCTTCTTCACCAAATTGAACATAAGATCCATCCTGCATTACGCAAACGCCCTGGCAACCGCCGGCGTATTGATCACCGCTGGTTCGTGTCCAGACTGTATCTCCCATTGCGTCCAGTTTCAGTATCCATCCGTCTGTACTTCCTCCTCCAAATGAATTTGTAACTGCAGAGCTGATAAAACCTCCGTCTGAAGTTTGTTTTACGAAATCTCCATATTCCGTTCCTGATCCGCCATGCATTTTTTGCCAGATAATATTGCCCGCAGTATCTGTTTTGATCAGCAATTCATCCAGATCACCATTTGCGCTGGTGCCATATCCGCATAATACGATGTTTCCGTCATTGGTGGTGTCGCAGTATTCTACGCTTTGTGATCCGGGACCTCCGAATGATTTTTTCCAGATCTGGTTTCCTGATGAATCAACCTTTATAAGCAACACTTCAAGATCATTTACTCCTCCGACATTAATCTCGCCAACAAGGATTATTTTTTTATCGCGTAAAACTGTCAAAGAGAACCCATAATCATTTTCGGGACTGGTATAATGTTTTGTCCATAGCCAGTTTCCATATTTATCAAGTTTTGAAATGCACGGATCGAAGGCGCCCCCAGCAGAAGCTGAATCAGAGTAACCGCCAACGTAAATGCTTCCGTCAGGAAATTCCCTGATTGACTGAGAAAAGTCTGACCAGCTATAACCGAAGGTTTTTTCAAAATAGACCGTTTGTGAGATTAATATGCCCGACAGGCAAAGAAACAGGGTAAGGATCAGTTTTCTCATCATACCTCAAAAATACAGAATCTCTGCCAGAAACCATGTTAAGGAAATGATGCTGGTCAGGATGGCTTTATTGGCATAAATTTCGATGTAATCGTGTAAAATAAGTTCACGCTTTTTACGTTATAAAGAAGATTATAACTATTTTGGTTGCCCCTGATGCGCTTTATCAAACTAATCATACTAATTTGTTTTGCTTTGCCGGGCTTTGCTCAGCGTCATTCTGAGAAAACAACTCCGAAGACAGTTACACATGACCTTGGGTTTATGTTGGGTGGTGCTTATTATCTTGGAGAATTAAATCCTGCAAAGCATTTTCACATGATGCAACCAGCGGCGGGAATTTTTTACCGTTTTAATCAGAATCATCGTCTTGGTTTTAAGTTCGGACTGAATTTCGGAAGTATTATTGGTGACGATTCACAGAGTGATGATGTGGATCAGCTTAACCGCAACCTGAATTTTAAAAATAAACTGCAGGAGTTTCACGCTGTGGCGGAATTCAATTTCTGGGAATACCGGATCAACGTAGACAAGTACTATTTTGCACCTTATATCTTTCTCGGTGGAGCTGTTTTAAAGCATAACCCGATGGGTGAACTTTCAGGAAAATATATAGAGCTTAAACCACTTGCGACAGAAGGTCAGGGTACTCCGTTAAGTGATAAAAGACAATACAAATTATATCAATTTACTATTCCATTTGGGATTGGTTTTAAGATCAATCTAGCGCATAATGTCGGATTGGGTTTTGAATGGGGCATGCGTAAGACGTTTACAGATTATCTTGATGACGTGAGCAGCCAGTATGTGAACAGGACGCTTCATGCTTATTACAAGGGAGCGACTGCCGCTTCTATTGCGGATAAAAGCCTGGATAATGATGCAGGCGTTGATCATACCGGCGCCCAGAGAGGAAATCCTTTCATTAAAGACTGGTACAATTTCTTCGGGTTTCATATTTCCATTCAGTTGCAGAGCAAAGAAGT
>CBIHPU010000641.1:0-2385 GCA_966211935.1 uncultured bacterium
CAACCGCCGGACAGAATTTCTTTTTTATAAGGAACTGTAGTTTTATTTTCCTCAAATTTCATTCTTGTTCCGGGGTTATCAAAAGATGTTAACATATCTTTTCTTTCACTCGTTTTTAGAGCAAAAAACGTAATTTTGCTCTCCGGAAAATGAAAACACCTTTTCACCGGAATGCCAGATTAACCAGGAAGAATCTTCAGTTCAAGCACAGCGGCATTCTTTTTTTATTTCAGCTTCCAGTTTTATTATTTCACCCACTTAACCAAATTGTTTTATGCCAAAAGACAATTCAATAAAATCCGTCCTCATTATAGGTTCAGGTCCAATTATTATCGGGCAGGCTTGTGAGTTTGACTATTCAGGATCCCAGGCCGCGCGTAGCCTGAAGGAAGAAGGAATTGAAGTTTCTCTAATCAATTCTAATCCTGCAACCATCATGACCGACAAGGTAACCGCAGATCATATTTACCTGTGGCCGCTTGAAGTTAAAAGTATTGTAAAAATTCTTGAGGAGAGAAAAATTGACGCTGTATTGCCGACAATGGGTGGACAAACAGCATTGAACCTGGCAATGAAATGTGAGGAGCAGGGAATCTGGAAAAAATACGGAGTAAGGATGATCGGTGTGGATGTTGAAGCGATCAAGGTTACTGAAGATCGTGATATGTTCAGGGTGAGAATGAATGAGATTGGAATACCGATGGCGCCTAGCCGTATTGCCAAATCATTTCTTGAGGGAAAAGCAATCGCGCAGGAGTTCGGATTTCCACTGGTAATTCGTCCTTCGTTTACTCTTGGTGGAAGTGGTGGAAGTGTTGTTTACAGCAAAGAAGATTTCGATTCCGCACTTAACCGCGGATTACATACTTCACCCATTCACGAAGTGCTTATTGATAAAGCGGTTTTAGGATGGAAAGAATTTGAGCTTGAATTGCTTCGTGACAACAATGACAATGTGGCCATCATCTGTTCCATTGAGAACTTTGATCCGATGGGCGTACATACAGGTGACAGCATTACTGTAGCGCCTGCAATGACATTATCTGATACTACATACCAGAAGATGCGTACAATGGCCATCAGCATGATGCGCTCAATAGGAAATTTTGCAGGCGGATGTAATGTACAGTTTGCTGTTTCCCCGGATGACAAAGAAGATATTATTGCAATTGAGATCAATCCACGTGTTTCGCGTTCATCAGCGCTGGCTTCAAAAGCTACAGGTTATCCTATAGCACGTATCGCAACAAAACTTGCAATCGGCTACCGTCTTGATGAATTGATCAACCAGATTACCAAATCAACTTCCGCGTATTTCGAACCGACCCTGGATTATGTGATCGTAAAAATTCCGCGCTGGAACTTTGACAAATTCAAAGGCAGCAACCGCGAACTTGGTTTCCAGATGAAGAGCGTTGGTGAAGTAATGGCAATTGGAAGAAGTTTCCAGGAAGCGTTGCAGAAAGCTTGTCAGAGTCTTGAGATAAAGCGTAATGGCTTAGGTGCCGACGGAAAAGAAAATACAAACCAGCAGGAAATCCTGAAAGCGCTTGAACGTCCGAGCTGGAACAGATTGTTTATGGTTTATGATGCATTGAAACTTGGAATTTCAATCAAGACCATACAGAAACTTACACGAATTGATATGTGGTTCCTTCAGCAGATCGAAGAAATGATAGCGCTGGAAAATGAAATTTCACGATATTCTTTATCAACAATAACACATGATTTGCTTTATGAAGCGAAACAAAAAGGATACGCGGACAGACAGATCGCGCACCTGTTGCGCTGTCTTGAAAGTGAAGTTTACAACAAACGTGAAGAATTCGGAATAAACCTTGTGTACAAATTAGTTGATACCTGCGCCGCGGACTTTGAAGAGAATACACCAAATTATTATTCAAATTTTGAAGATGAAAATGAAAGTGTACTCAGCGACAAGAAAAAAGTTGTGATACTGGGAAGTGGTCCGAACAGGATTGGTCAGGGAATTGAATTTGATTACAGCTGCGTGCATGGAGTGATTGCCGCGAAAGAATGCGGCTATGAAACCATCATGATCAATTGTAATCCGGAAACGGTTTCAACTGATTTTTCAACCGCAGACAAACTTTATTTCGAACCTGTATTCTGGGAGCACATTTATGACATTATAAAACATGAAAAACCAGAAGGCGTTATCGTGCAGCTTGGCGGACAGACAGCCTTAAAACTTGCGGAGAAACTGGATCGTTACGGAATTAAAATTATAGGAACAGATTTCAAGTCGCTTGATCTTGCGGAAGACAGAGGAAGCTTCTCTTCTTTATTAAAAGAGAATGACATTCCTTATCCGAAGTTTGGTGTAATTGAAGATGCGGAACAGGCAGTGCAGTTAAGCAGGGA
>CBIHPU010000642.1:0-2360 GCA_966211935.1 uncultured bacterium
CAATGGTGAAATTCTTTTGTCTGAAATTCAGAAATACGTAAAGGATCAGGTGAGTGAGTTGAGTAAGGGCAAACAAATTCCGACGGCGAGAACAGAAAACCTCGTGCTCGATTACCGCGTGTGGTAATAATTTTTATTATAATTTGATATGAAAAAGAATTTGATTCTTGCAGGCCTGGGTATTTTTTTTGCTTCCTGCGCAACCGAAATGAACATACTTTCATCCGATGTCCCGCAAACGGTACAGGCTGCATTCAAAGCTAAATATCCCGACGCTCAAAACGTGGAATGGGAAGTTGAAAAAGAACAGGATAGGTTGCTGTTTGAAGCTGAATGGAAAGATGGAACTAAAGAACGGGAGGCGAGTTTCAGACCAGACGGCTCGTTTGTAAAGGAAGAATAATCCTCAGAAGCTCCAGCGTATACGGAGGTAAATAGCGTTCCCCATTGTTTTGTATTCTTTGTCTGTTTCGGCAAAGAACGATTGAGCCACCAGTGCCAGGTCCCAATCCGTACTTAAAGAAAAATTCATTGTCGGAAAAACGACCAGCGTGTTTTTCATTGGAGAATACATTCCTGCGACAGCCACATTGAGCAATGGATTAATAGTTTTACTAACCTGAATAAAATAAGTGTGTTCAAAAGGCATTAAGTTTTTTGGTGACAGCGTAATAGTAGTAAAATCTGCTGCACCAAAAAAAACATTTTTCCCATTACTGTTGTACAGATATGAAAGCATAACGAAGTAATCGCCTTTAAAGGTTCTATCAAGTGACAATGATGTGGTGAAAACTCCGGACGTATCTGTTAATCTTTCTTTCGGTTGAAAATAAGTTGCTTCTCCTTTAAACCCGATTTGTTTAATATTTCCCGCCCAGCCTAAACCAATAACTGCATCCTCTCTATAAATTCCGCCAAAAGTTTGAAAATCGTATTCTTTAAAATTGCTTTTGTACATTACCGCGGCAATGTGTTCGTTCGCTTTTTTACCTGGCTTATATGCAACCTGGAATGAAGAAAAAGTACCTGTGTTATATTGAACCCTCACAGCATCGTTCCCAGGTCGCTCTTCATAATCAAAATCAAGATAATTGAAAGTATTAAAAATATCGTTCGGATTCCATACAAGATTAATGCCCCAGTTTATCCTTTGACGGCCGACCGTAACATCAATGTTCCTGTATGACCAGTTCAACAAAACACGATCCAACGAAGTATTGAGAACGATGTTCTTTTCATCAACAAGATTATGCGTCAAATCAAAATAACCACCGTCTTGCCCGATTATTTTTCCGAATTCCCAGGTTGCTTTTACCTGCTCTCCGTAGTAAAGCCGGTTGCGCGATTCAACTCTCAATACGATGTTATCAGTTATATCCCATCTGTAATTTATGCGATTGTGAATGTAATTTCCTGTAATAAGCGAATTTACATTGTCAGTGAAAAAAGCAGATTGCATATCTTTTATAAACCCTTTTATATGCATACGCTTAAGTGCGGGATTGCTTGTTGTGTCCTGGGCCACTGATTCTAACTGAAAAAGGTTTAGAAAAAGCAGCAAAGCGATCCGGAAAGTGTATATGATTTTTTTTTCAGCGTTTTTCATCTGAAGCGATCTTTCCGTCCACAAGTGTTATTACGCGTCTTGCTTTTTCTATCACACGCGGATCGTGTGTGGAGAAAATAAAGGTCATGTTGTCTTCTTTATTTAACCGGGCCATGATGTCCAGCAAATTGGCAGCGGATTTTGAATCCAGATTGGCAGTTGGTTCATCGGCAAGAATGAATCTTGGCTTTGACGCAAGCGCACGTGCAACTGCAACGCGTTGCTGCTGTCCACCTGAAAGTTCCGATGGCCTGCTGTTTATTTTATCCGTCAATCCTACTTCAGTCAATAATGCATTGGCTCTTTTTTCTCTTTCTTCTTTATTTTTATTTTGCATCAGCATTACCAATTCAACATTCTCTTTAGCTGTAAGCACTGGTATTAAATTAAATGCCTGAAAGACAAAACCAATATTGTGTAAACGGAAGTCGATAAGTTTGTTTGCGCTCAATTGTGTGATGTCCACATCCCCAATCACAACTTTTCCCTTTGAAGGATAATCCAGGCCGCCAATAATATTTAAAAGCGTTGTTTTACCGGAACCGGAAGGGCCAACGAGTGCGGTGAATTCTCCTTCTTCAATATGCAAATGCACATTGTCTACAGCATAAACAGGTACTGTGTTCGGGTTATAGATTTTAGAAATTTCGTGTGCGTCAATAACTGTTGACATGTTATCGGATTTAAATTTTACGTATGGCTTCCGCCGGTTTTAACTTCAGCGCTTTTAATGCCGGGTAAATTGCTGATAGTA
>CBIHPU010000643.1:0-2357 GCA_966211935.1 uncultured bacterium
CGCGCTTAAAGACCGTGAAGTAACAATGCTTAACGTAATGCGTATTATTGTTCAGATGCAGCCCGATTTTTTCAGGGGTGGGGATATGAAAGATTTAAAGCCAATGATTTTACAGGACATTGCGGATAAGACAGGTTACGATATCAGTGCTATTTCCAGGATCACCAGCAACAAACATGTTCAAACTCCTTTCGGAATTTTCAGTCTGAAAAATTTGTTCATGCGTGCTATACCTTCCGAAGCTCCAGGCAGCAACGGCGCCACTTCATTGCAGGTGCAGGAGCTTATTCTGCAGATCGTAAAAGAAGAAGATAAAACTAAACCTCTTTCAGATACAGATATAATGCAATTGTTGCGCAAAAAAGAAATAAGCGTGGCAAGAAGAACGATTGTAAAATATCGTGAGCTATGCGGAATTCCGAATAGCGCCATTCGCCGCAAACAACAATTACGACTCAATTAATAAAATTGTCCACTGTAATGGTATATGAACAAAAAAAAGCGGATTCTGAATGTGATCCGCTTTTTTTATTTTAATTATATCATTGATCAAGCCAATTCGTGTTCTTCGAGAGTCGCGTTTACTGTTACCTCTACACTTATTGATTTGGAGATCGGACAATTTTTTCTCGCGTCTTCAACAAGCTCGTCAAATTTCTCTTTTGTTAATCCCTGCACTCGCGCTTTAATTGTCAGGTGGGATGAAGCGATGGCTGATTTATCACTATTGAATTTCACATCGCACCGCGTGTCAAGGCTGTCCGGCGTGTGACCAGCATTTGAAATATTATAGGCAACTTTCATGGTAAAACAACTGGCGTGCGCAGCAGCAAAAAGTTCTTCTGGATTTGTTCCTGCTCCTTCTTCAAAACGTGCTGAAGAAGAATAATTGGCATCTTTTAATGCGCCGCTGCGAGTTGTTACTTTACCGCGACCTTCTTTACCCGAACCTGTCCAGGTTGCTAATGCATATCTTTCCATTTTTATGTATGTTATTTAGATTTACGTTTATAAAGTGTTGTCAGTTCTCCCTTTGCCAGTATGTGGCCCTCCATAGCTTTCAATAATGTTCGTTTGCCTGCATCGCCATTTAGATTCAACATTGCATCCAGCGCGAACACTTTGAAAATATAATGATGAGTTCCTGATGGGGGACAAGGAGCTTTGTATTCTTTTCTTCCTGAACTGTTGAGTAATTCAATTCCGGGTACGCTGTCTTCATCAATCTGGGTATCGGGAGAAATATTATATACTATCCAGTGGTCATATATTCCACCCGGCGCATCAGGATCTTCTATTATCAATGTAATGCTTTTTGTTTCGGAAGGAAGAGCTTTCACAGATATGGAAGGACTTATGCCTTCACCATCACAGGTAAACTGTTCAGGCAAAAACGATCCATCTGAGAAGTCATTGCTGGTAATTATTAGAGGCTTGATGAAATTTTTTACTTGCATAATATTTACGGGACAAAATAAATGCCATTGGTTTTATAAAAATCATCACTGTATTGAAAAGAATCACCTCAGAAATACGGGATTTTCCGCTAATGGCACTAAACTTTTTATAACCTGATTGAAAGAGTTTTTACGGGGTGCGCGGCCGATTCCGCTGCTGAGAAAAACCCATTGTACCTGATGCAGGTAGTGCTGACGAAGGGAAGCTGATAATTCTTTCAAAGGAGCCTCCGTGTGGGGTTTCTTTTTTTTTACTTCTGCTCACCCATTTCATTCCCTTTGTAAGCATTCTGAAGGGAAAATCGGATAGCATATTTATAACGTGATCGAACTGTTTTTCCTTTGTGAATTGCCGGCTTCCACCGCGTATCCCCTATAAGCGCAACCGCTTCTTCACTGCATCCGCCTCCAACTCCTTTCAGCACTTTTATGTTAGAAGTTCTTCCGTCCGGTTCAATAACAAAAGTGAGCAGTACATTTCCTTCTATGTTCTGCACTTTTGCCAGATTGGGATATTCAATTGTTGTTTGTATGTATTCTGCCAGACCTTTGTCGCCACCTAAAAAATATTCGGCTTCCTGGTCCGGATGTTCTACCACTTCGTTGGTCGTGTCCACCGGAGCTTTCTTATTGTATTTAGGTTTGACAAAGCCACGTTGCCTCGTGTATTTTTTATATTTTCCAATATCGAACACAAATGATACATAGTGATATGTATTTACATTTTTTGCGTTTTTCTGTGCCGGAATCCATTCCAATAAATTAAAAAGACGCATCGCCTCATTATCAAGTTCCTGACCCGCGGATCCAACAATTTCCGGTTTTATCGCTTTGCCATTATCCAGTATTATACACTTGATCTTCACTGTTCCTTCAATTTTCGCTTTTAGCGCCTTATCA
>CBIHPU010000644.1:0-2352 GCA_966211935.1 uncultured bacterium
TTTTTTTAGATCTTCCTCCGGACAGTATCGACATCAACATTCATCCAACCAAAACGGAAATTAAATTTGAAGACGAGCGAACAGTTTTTATGTTGCTTCAAAGCGCCGCGCAACGTTCATTGGGAAAAGCCGGTGCCGCGCCTGAACTTGAGTTTGACAATGAAAGAACTTTTGACCTTGACTTCAGCAAAAAACTGAATGATATTAAAGCGCCAACTATTACTGTAGATCCGGACTACAATCCATTCAAAACAAAAAATCATATCAGTTCACTGAATTCTTTGTCAGGCAACAGTAACAATTGGATAAATGAATTTGAAAAATATAAATCTGATTCAGATTCACTTTCCAGTTCTGAACACGAGCAGGAACAGGAAAGACTCTTCAGTAATGAAGAATTGATGAAGCAAATGAAAGTTTTTCAGTTGCGAAACAAATACCTGGTAGCGGAATCTTCGGGCGGATTACTCATCATCGATCAGCAACGCGCCCATGAGCGGATTTTATATGAGCATTACCGGAAAGCTTTTGTTAGTCCGGTTTCTTCCCAGCAGGAGCTGTTTCCGATCAGCGCGGAGTACTCGGTGAATGATTTTCTCCTTTTGATGGATGTTAAGGATGATCTTCACATTCTTGGCTTCGATATTGAACAGTTTGGAAAGAATACTATCGTAATTCACGGAACGCCCGCGGATCTTGGAGGTCAGAACGGTAAAGAGGTACTTGACGAAGTGTTGGAGAATTACAAGCTGAATAACCTGGAGGTCAAGACTGAAAAGAGGGAAAATCTGTGTCGTTCGCTTGCCATCAGCACTTGTATCCGGATCGGCAAACAACTGGAAGGAGAAGAAATGAAACGGCTGGTTACTGATTTGTTGAATTGTGAGAATTATATGTACACGCCTTCGGGAAAAATAATTCTTACAGAAACACCAATGGATGAACTGGACAGACAGTTCAGGAAAAAATAAAAAGCTATGAGTTATCAATATAGGCCCAGTGGGTTTGGCAGAATGCCTATGGTGGTAAAAAACCTCCTGATCATTAATGTTGTAGTTTTTTTACTTACTATGATCCTCCAGGGAAAAGCTCCCCGAATTATTGAAATGTTGATTGTTCATTATTTTCAGGCTGACGACTTTCGTCCGCATCAACTTGTTACCGCGATTTTTATGCATGCGGGACCGGGGCACCTGATTGGGAACATGTTCGGTCTTTGGGTATTTGGCAGTATGTTGGAAAATGTATGGGGTCCAAAACGCTTTTTGATATTTTATATCGTTTGTGGCCTGGGTGCAAATATTTTCGATCAGGCTTACCTGTATTTTAAATTTTCTCCCATTATCGATCAGCTGAATTTAATAATTGAAAATTCGAATGATATCAATATTATCGCTGAAGCAGAAGCAACTATCAGTAATGTAAAAAATAGTTACGCATCACTGGGGGCCTCCGGCTCGATATATGGATTAATCATGGGAGCAGCGATGCTTTTTCCAAATACAGAACTATACCTTTATTTTTTCTTACCTATTAAAGTCAAATGGTTTGCAATCATTTATGGGGCAATTGAGGTATATTCTGTTATTAATGCCGTTCCCGGTGACAATGTTGCGCACCTGGTGCATCTGGGAGGAATGCTTTTTGGGTTCATTCTGATTAAAATCTGTGAAAGGGACCGACGGCAATTCTACTGATCCTCATCATAAATTAATTTAATACATAGTGTTTTCTTTCTTTTATTAATGTTGGTATTCTACATTTGATTTGCGCGACTGATATGAGCGAACTAATTGATAAAGTTAAAGGAAGCTGGCAACGGCAGGGAATAATCGTTCAGATCATAGCAATTAATGTTGTGCTGTTTGTAATGCTTAATATTTCAAGAGCATTTGGCGGGCACATACATGAATACCTCGCGCTTCCGAATGATCTGGGCAGTCTTGCACGGCATCCCTGGACCTTTATCACTTCCATCTTCTCTCACGAATCACTTGGACACATTTTCGCGAATATGCTCTGGTTTTATATGCTGGCACAGATATTCCACGTAGTAACAGGATTTTATCATTGGACCAAGATTACGTTCATTTACCTGGCAGGCGGAATTTCAGGTAATGTATTTATGCTCACCGCAGCGCAATTATTCCCGGATTTTATCCACGCTTCTTACGGTCTCGGCGCATCCGGCGCAGTAATGGCACTCGCGCTAACCGTCGGGATCTATGCTCCTGAGTATCCTGTAAACCTGTTTTTATTTGGGGAGGTGCGTTTGAAATGGGTTGTTACCATTCTCTTTGTTATCACAACGCTTGTTGATCTGTCCATGAATCCGGGCGGTAAAATAGCGCA
>CBIHPU010000645.1:0-2345 GCA_966211935.1 uncultured bacterium
TGTTACTACACTTTATCATTACAAATACGTCAAATTTGACTGGAGCAACGCAGCACATACCGATCTGGCGAAGTGGTTCTTTAATAATCATGGCGAACTTTATAATCCCGATCCCTATATCTTTGCGGGAAGGACGGTAGACAATGGACAAGTAAAAAAGGAAGAGTCTCCGTTTATTTACTTCCATACAATTGTTCCAAAGAAAATAATGGTACACCGAGAAATGGTTGATTCTTTGGATAAGTTTGGTATTAACAAAGAGAATATTGAAAAAATAAAGAAAGATATCACGTATAACCTGGATTGGGGATATGTAAATATGGCCTATTTTAAATCGAACAAGTCAAACGAAGAGATATACCAAATAGTTCGTGAAAGAAGAATTGCTAGTTTAATAGCTAAAATTAAAAACAGTTATGACTGGAACCAGCGGGTAATAAAACAGGCGGAGGAATGGAACGTTCCTCTTGAACAACACTATCGCAATAGCGCGGTATACATTTTAGACAATAGCAAACCATAAATTTTTGCAGAGTAAAATCGTGACTGCTTTTTTTAAGTTAATACGCGCCCATCAATGGATCAAAAATTTTTTTGTCTTTGCTCCTTTATTTTTTTCTGGTCAGTTTGCAGAACAAAATAAGTTATTGAACAGCACTATAGGTTTTTTATTATTTTGCATTACGGCATCGTCTATTTATATTTTGAATGATATTATAGATGTTGAAAAGGATCGGTTACATCCTGAAAAAAAATCAAGACCACTTGCATCCGGCGCCATAAGTAAATCGTCCGCCAGAATATTATTCTTCATATTCGCTTCGGTTTCATTGGTTTTTTCATTCTTTTTTAATTTCAGTTTTTTTGTTGTGACTCTTGTTTATTTCAGCTTAAATGTTCTTTATTCATTTGGATTAAAAACAGTTTCCCTGGTTGATATTTTTATTGTCTCGTCGGGATTCGTCTTAAGAGTTATCGCCGGTGGAGTTATTGCCTCCATTGAAGTTTCTCATTGGTTATTTATCATGACTTTTTTGTTGGCTCTTTTTCTGGCCTTTGCCAAACGATATGATGATGTGGTGATTGAAAAAGAAACCGGTGTTCAGATGCGCAATTCTATAAGTGGTTATAACGTTGAGTTTATAGCCGCCTCAGTAAGTATTTTATGCGGAGTATTAATTGTCGCGTATATTATATATATCACATCAGCCGAGATTACTGAACGTTTCGCAAATAAACATGCGTACATCTCTACTATATTTGTAGTAATGGGCGTGCTGAGGTACCTGCAGGTTACACTGGTAGATAAAAAGAGTTTTTCACCTACACGACTGATGCTTACAGATAGATTTTTACAGATAACCATTTTATTGTGGGTGGCATTTTTTGCAGTTTTAATTTATATGAAGTAGCGAATGAATAATAGCGAGATAATACAATTTCTTACTTCTAAAACGGTTAATGCCGGATTTATTGATAAGCTTAAGATCAGGTACCGGCCAATCATCTGTCCTTTTATTCCATTGCTGGAACAGGCAGAAAATAAAAAGAGCGCTTTTGATATTGGTTGTGGCTCCGGACAATTCAGCGCGCTGCTTGCAAAATTCACCGGTGTAAATAAAATAAAAGGAATTGAGATCAGTGAGACGCTTGTACGCAACGCTAAACAGGTGAATGAAGAATTTTCCTCAGCCAAGAATATTCAGTTTTCCTACTTTGATGGAAAGGAAATCCCTTCTGATGTTTCGGAATATGAATTGGTTTACATGATCGATGTTTTTCATCATATTCCTCCCGCAATGCAAAACAGTTTTATGCAGCAACTTTACAATAAGATGTCGCCGGGGTCAACACTTGTGTTTAAAGATATCAATGCCGGAAGTCCGTTGGTAATTTTCAACAAACTGCATGACCTCATTTTTTCTAAAGAAACGGGTAAAGAAATATCATTTGAAGCGGCGGAGAAACTGTTGAAGGAATGTGGATTTACAATTAAATCAAAATTCAAACAGACAGTTGCTGTGTACCCTCACTATTTTTTAATAGCTGAAAAATAAAATGTCACGCAAGCTGATTTTGTTTGATTTTGACGGCACGATCACTTACCGTGATACATTTCCACTTTTCATTTCCTTTTCCAGAGGCAAATTCAAAATGCTGCTCGGATTTATTTTTAATCTCGGTGCTGTTGTCAGTTATTTTCTTGACAAGAAAAAAGGCGGCGAGCTAAAAAGGAAAATTCTTGCCTGGCATTTTGCCGGAAGCGATCAGCTCTGGCTTCAAAAAAAAGGTGAGGAGTTTATAGAATACCTGTTTAGCAATAATGGATTCAGGAAAGAATTTAT
>CBIHPU010000646.1:0-2341 GCA_966211935.1 uncultured bacterium
GTTAAAAGTGACATTTGGATTCCGCGGGAAGATGGTAGCAGCGTTTACTACATGAACAAAAATGAATTTTCCGCTGAAAAACTTGCTGTCCTGATAAACTCAATACCTCACGATATTCTGTATCTGAATAGTTTTTACTCGAGAGATTTTTCAATCTTACCGCTTCGCCTGAAAAGGAAAAACAGAATTTCTGGAAAAGTTGTTTTGGCGCCAAGAGGAATGCTTAGCTCCGGCGCGTTACAAATTAAATCATTTAAGAAACGCCTGTTTATTTTATATTCTAAAATAACCGGTCTGCACAAAACCATTACCTGGCACGCGACTTATGAAACGGAAGTAAATGAAATAAAAAACTTTTTTGGCCAAAAGGCCGATATCCGTCAATGTCCTAATTTTTCTAAACCTGTTGCGGTAAGTCAAATAAAAAAAGAAAAAGAAGCAGGAAAACTGAAGTTATTTTATCTGAGCAGGGTTTCCAAAGTTAAAAATCTTCACGTGGCTCTTGAATCATTGCGGATGCTTAATTCGGATGCTGAAATTGTTTACGATATATACGGTAATGCCGAAGATGCGTCTTACCTGCAGGAATGCAATAAGATCATTGATACACTTCCCCCGAACATTAAAGTGAGTTTTAAAGGTGAAATCTCAAATGAAGATGTCGCGGTTACAATCGGCGTCTATGACTTTTTATTTTTACCTACTTCAAATGAGAATTTCGGACATAGTATTTTTGAATCATTGCAATGTGGCATCCCGGTAATTATCAGCAATAAAACTCCGTGGAAGGAACTTGAATCAAAAAATTGCGGCTGGGATATTGAACCCGGGCCTGCAAATTATAATGATATATTGCACAGGTGCATACAAATGAACAATGTGACGTATATAAAAATGAGTGAAGCAGCCCGCTCGCTCGCGGAAGAAAGAATAAATTTATCCGGACAAAAAGAAATGGCAATTAACCTGTTCAAATAATTTGTGAAAAGAGAAACAAAGAAAATACTCGTGGTAATTGGTACTCGTCCCAATTACATGAAAGTTACCCGTTTTAAACAAGTTGCGGCGAGTTACCCGTGGATTGATCTTCGTATTGTTCACACCGGACAACATTACGATGTAAACATGGCCGATGTTTTTTTTAGTCAGTTTGGACTTACACCAGATTATTTTTTAAGTGTACCCGCTGCCGGTGCAAATGCACTTATGGCAGAAATCATGTTGCGCCTGGAACAATTGATGGTTAAGGATTTTATACCGGATTTGTTGGTTGTTGTTGGCGATGTTAATTCAACTCTGGCTGCTTCGTTAGTGGCGAACAATATGAAAATTAAACTTGCGCACGTGGAAAGTGGTTTAAGAAGTTTTGATCGCTCCATGCCTGAAGAAATAAACCGTATCCTCACTGATGAATTAGCTGATTTGTTTTTTGTTACTGAACCGAGCGGAATTCAAAATCTTTCTGCTGAAAAAAAAGATAGTTCCAAAATTTATTTTGTCGGTAATACAATGATAGATACTTTATCAGCATTTACCGACAGGATCAATGAATCTGATATAATTCAGAAATTAGATATCAGCAATGCTGAGTACGTGCTGATGACAATTCATCGTCCGGCGACAGTTGATTTTGAAATCGGATTAAAAAAATTGCTTGAGTTAATTGAATATCTCGCAATCCGTTACAAAGTTGTTTTCCCTATTCACCCGCGGACTGTAAATAATTTAAAGAAGTTTGGACTTTATGATAAGTTGATTTCTAACAAGAATCTTATTGTGTCCGAACCACTAGATTATTTTGCATTTCAGAAATTGGTTAAACATTGCAAGGTTATTCTTACTGACAGCGGTGGAATTCAGGAGGAGTCTACCTGGCTCAGTGTTCCCTGTCTAACGCTCCGTCCCTCAACAGAAAGACCGGTTACCTGTGATGTGGGAACAAACACATTGTTGCCATTCGATCTTGATATAATCAGGAAATATATTTCTGAAATTGAGAAGGGCACATATAAAAAAGGTCAGATTCCTGAGAAATGGGATGGAAGAGCCACCGAGCGCATCTTTGATGTTATAGCTGAATTTCTCGCATGATCTATCTGACTTTTAACGAAGGAGTTTCCGGGATTTTTCATTCCCAGGTAATCGATGTCGTTCGCTTTCTTAATAAGCAAACGCGTGTAAGATTGTTTTCATTTATTTCGCTGCGCGGTTTTTTTCAGACAAGAAAAAAAATTAAATCGGAGATTCCGGACGCTGTTGTCCTTCCAATGTTTCCCACAATGAAATTGTGGAAGTGGAATCGCTTTACATTATAATTTTTTTTTCTTTTCTACCGAGAAAA